>NZ_JARVSP010000036.1:0-48471 GCF_030209115.1 Pseudomonas sp. FR229a
GGAGTTTTCCGTTTCGACTGCGCCGGAAGTGGGGCGAATTATAGACCTCTGGAATCTGCCGTCAACCGTTAATTTCGCTTTTCTTACAAATCAGCAAAAACCTCCTCTATATATAGACGCGCCCCCCATCCAATGCGCAATATATTGCCCACTCCCATAACAACACTCTGCTTTTGCCTGGATGCCGCCCTGTAATGAATGACCAACCTCGCTCCCTAGCCTCCATGTTGTTTCCGGTAGGCCTGCTCATGATAGCCATGGCATCCATCCAGTCAGGCGCCTCCCTGGCCAAAAGCATGTTCCCGATTATCGGCGCTCAAGGCACGACCACGCTGCGCTTGATCTTTGCCAGCGTGATCATGCTGCTATTGCTCCGGCCATGGCGCGCAAAGCTGACCGCCAAGTCTCTTCGTACCGTGATTGTCTACGGCATGGCATTGGGCGGGATGAACTTCCTCTTCTATATGTCTCTGCGCACTGTGCCGCTGGGCATCGCCGTTGCTCTCGAGTTCACCGGCCCTCTGGCTGTAGCGATATATGCCTCTCGCCGCGCTATCGATTTTCTCTGGATCGCGCTGGCTGCGGCCGGCCTGCTTCTATTGATACCTACTGGGGCAACCACTGCTGGCATTGACCTGGTCGGAGCGGGCTATGCACTGGGAGCCGGGGTTTGCTGGGCGCTGTACATACTGTTCGGGCAGAAGGCCGGCGCTGATAACGGAGTAACTACGGCTGCGTTGGGCGTGATGATCGCCGCGCTGTTCGTAGCGCCGATCGGTATCGTTCATGCTGGCGCTGCGCTGCTGACACCCTCACTGATTCCAGTCGCTATCGGAGTCGCCATTCTGTCCACCGCCCTGCCCTACACCCTGGAAATGGTTGCCCTGACGCGAATGCCCGCGCGCACCTTCGGCACACTCATGAGTATCGAACCCGCGTTCGGCGCGCTATCGGGCCTGCTTTTTCTGCAGGAATACCTTTCATTGTCACAATGGCTGGCCATCCTGTGCATTATTCTGGCCTCCGTGGGCGCAACGATGACCATGGGCAGCGGAGCAAAGCCTGCTGTCGCGGCGGACTGAAGGGTAATGAAAAGTGGCTCTGGTAATTGGCGCTTATTTAGGCCATGTTTAGCTTCGTAACCCATCGCCAGTCATGGATTTTTTCGCAAAGGAACGGCACAACGCTGCAAACGCGAGCGAATACAGGCAGACCCGAGCACAAGACTCGCGGCCGCTATTAAGGATGGTAATGAAACGAATTTTGCTATTGATCGCCCTGCTGGCGATCGCAAGTTGCGCAGCGACCTCGGAAACCCAGGTCAAGCGGGGAAAGAAGGGCCTGCATATCAACTGTTCCGGACTTTCATCCTCATGGGACAAGTGCTACACCAGCGCCGCCAACTCCTGCGCTCCCAAGGGGTACAAGGTGATCGCCAAATCCGGGGATGCCGTGGAAGAACCAGGCGATTATCCGTTCGGCCTGAACCCCGCCGGCTATACCAGCCGCAGCATGATCGTCATCTGCAAATAACTACTCGGCTCGCGGGGAAGCGAGCTGACGCGTGATTTCCTGATGGCTCGAGCGCAACACCGTTCGCTGCATGTCCGGTGTTGCCAGCATCCGCGCGACCACCAGCGCACCCACGCATTGCGAAAGCACCGACCAGGCCAGGCTCTCGCTTTCCAGTATCTCAGCCCAACTTTGCTGGAGACGGCAGATCCATTCTTCCGCCTGCTCACGCACCTGCACATCGGCACGGGCGATCTCTGCGCCCAATGTCGGCAGCGCGCAGCCGGACTCGGGTTGCTCGACGTGGGCCATGCTCAGGTACTGCTTCAGACAACGCTCCAGCCGCTGCCGATCTGCGCCGCCCTGCCCGCCGAGGCGCTCAAGACTCTCACTCAGCTCTCGCTCGACGATGGCAGCAAACAACCCATCCTTTGAGGAAAAGTGACTGTAGAACGCTGCGCCACTCAAACCGATAGCCTTCATCAGACCATCGACGCCCACCGTGGAAAACCCCGATTTCTTTGCCGAGAGCGCGCTGCTTTGCAGCAATCTTTCGCGGGTTTCCGATTTGTGGCCTGCCGAATAACGCATGTCCTCTCCTGAAATGGTTCGCCTTGACGCTGCCCGAATCCTAGCATAACGTTCGTTAACTAAACGATCGTTAACCTAAAGGGATTCACCCATGAATAACAAGAAGGTCGTATTGGTTGTCGGTGCGGGCGATGCCACTGGCGGCGCGATTGCCAAGCGTTTTGCCAATGAAGGTTTCACTGCCTGCGTGACCCGGCGCAGCGCCGACAAACTGCAGCCACTGGTCGACGCCATAGTCGCTGAAGGCGGTGAGGCTCATGGGTTCGCTTGCGATGCGCGCAAGGAAGAAGACGTCATCGCGCTGATCGAAGACATCGAGACACGCGTCGGTCCGATCGAGGCCTTTGTCTTCAACATCGGAGCCAACGTGCCGTGCAGCATTCTCGAAGAAACCGCGCGCAAGTATTTCAAGATCTGGGAGATGGCCTGTTTCTCCGGGTTTCTCAATGCCCGTGAAGTGGCCAAGCGCATGGTGACTCGGCAGCGCGGCACGATTCTGTTTACCGGTGCCACCGCCGGACTGCGCGGCGCTTCCGAATTCGCCGCTTTTGCTGGCGCCAAACACGGTATCCGCGCACTGGCCCAAAGCATGGCCAGGGAACTGGGACCGATGAACATCCATGTCGCCCATGTCGTAGTGGACGGTGCGATCGACACCGACTTCATCCGCAACAGCTTTCCCGAAAAATACGCGACCAAGGATCAGGACGGCATTCTCGACCCGGAGCACATCGCCGAAAACTACTGGTATCTGCACAGTCAGCCACGGGATGCATGGACCTTCGAGCTAGACCTGCGCCCATGGAACGAGCGCTGGTAAGCCCTCCCCCTCATCACAACAATAAGAGCGCGACTTGATCATGACGAAAACCGTGGAATTCTATTTCGACCTCGGCAGCCCCACCACCTATCTGGCGCACACCCAGCTGCCGAACATTTGCGCCGAAACCCGCAGCGAACTGATCTACATCCCGATGCTGTTGGGTGGCGTATTCAAAGCCACCGGCAATGCTTCGCCGGCGGTGATTCCGGCCAAGGGTCGTTACATGTTTCAGGACCTCGACCGTTTCGCCAAACGCTACGGCGTACAGCTCAGGTTCAATCCGCACTTTCCGATCAATACGCTGATATTGATGCGCGCCGTCACTGGCATGCAGTTGCATCAGCCGCAGCGTTTCGCCGACTTCGTCGATTGCCTGTTCAAGGCACTTTGGGTGGACGGCCGTAACCTTAACGATCCGCAAACCATCGCAGGGGTGCTGACTGAAAACGGCTTCGATACCCAGGAAATAATGGGGTTGACCAACGATGAGTCAGTCAAGGCCGCACTCAAGGAAAACACCGAAAGAGCCATCAAGCGCGGCGTTTTCGGTGCTCCAAGCATGTTCATTGGCGATAAGATGTTCTTCGGTCAGGATCGACTCGACTTCGTAGAAGAGGCATTGCGCCAGGATTGAAGCCAAGCCCAAGGCACCGCGGGCAGTGCCTTGGGTACATCGATCAAATTGCCACAGTGCGCTCGTTCAGCCAGCCCAGCGCCGCACCCTCCAGCAATGGGCTCAAACGCTCGCGCACTTCACCGTGATAAGCATTGAGCCACTGCTTTTCTTCCTGGGTCAGCAGATCCGCAATCATGCAACGGGTATCGATCGGGCACAACGTCAGGGTTTCGAACTTGAGGAAATCGCCGAATTCGCTGGTGCCGGCCTCGCGGTTCATCGCCAGGTTCTCGATGCGCACACCCCAACGGCCTGGACGATAAGTACCGGGTTCGATCGATGTGATCATTCCCGGTTGCATAGCTGTTTGCGGCGCCGGCGCGGCCTGATAGGCGATCACCTGCGGACCTTCGTGAACGTTGAGGAAATAGCCCACGCCGTGACCGGTGCCGTGACCGTAATCGACGTTTTCAGCCCAGATCGGCGCACGGGCGATGGCGTCGAGCAGCGGCGACAGAATGCCTTTCGGGAAGCGTGCCCGTGAGAGGGCAATCACGCCTTTCAACACACGCGTGCAATCCTGCTTCTGCTCTTGGGTCGGCGTTCCCACCGGGACCATGCGGGTGATGTCGGTCGTACCGCCGAGGTATTGGCCACCGGAATCGATGAGCAACAGACCATCACCCTCGATCACCGCATGCTCTTCTTCGGTAGCGTGATAATGCGGCATCGCGCCGTTGGCATTGAACGCGGCAATGGTGTTGAAACTCAGCGAAACATAATCGGGGCGACGTTCACGAGCGGCGGTGAGTTTCTCGTCAATGGTCAGCTCGGTGATGCGCTCGCGACCCCACGCCGATTCCAGCCAGGCGAAGAATTCGCACAACGCCGCGCCATCCTGTTCCATCGCTTTGCGGATGTGCTGAGCGTCGGCTTCGCTTTTCTGCGATTTGGCCAGCGTGGTCGGGTTCAGGCCTTCGACCAGTTTCACGCCACTGTCCAGGTGATCCAGCAAACCTGTGGTCACTCGCGCCGGATCGACCAGCAGGCTCGCGCCACTCGGCACAGCACGCAATGCATCGGCCACTTCGCTGTAGTCACGCAGCGTCACGCCATCCTGTTCGAGCACGCCGCGCAGATCGGCATCGACCTTGCTCAGGGCGACGAACAACGTCGCCTGTTGCTGATTGATCAAGGCGAACGAAACAAACACTGGATTGAACGAGACATCACCACCGCGCAGGTTGAACAGCCAGGCGATGTCATCCAGGGTGGCGATGAAATGCCAATCGGCCCCACGCTCTTGCAAGGACTCGCGCAGCTTCGCGAGTTTCTCACCGCGGCTGACAGTCGCTTGCGGCGGCAGATGCTGATAGACCGGCGCGTCGGGGAGGCTCGGGCGATCGCGCCAGACTTCCTGCAACAGGTCGATATCGGTGCGCAGACGAGCGCCGCGTGCTTCGAGCTTGCTGCTCAGTGTGCGCGCCGAAGCCACTGCCATCACCGCACCATCGACCGCCACCACGCCGCCCTCTGGGGTTTGCTCGGCCAGCCAGTCCAGCGGGCTCGGCTGCCCCGGTTGCAGCTTGACCAGTTCGATGCCGCTGCCCTCGAGTTCCTTGGTCGCCTGTTCCCAGTAACGACTGTCGGCCCACACGCCAGCGAAATCAGCAGTGACAATCAGCGTACCGACCGAACCGTGGAAACCCGACAGCCATTGCCGGCCCTGCCAGTAACCCGGCAAATATTCCGACAGATGCGGGTCGGCGGACGGCACGAGCAGCGCATGGATGCCTTCGCGGCGCATCAGTTCACGGGTATGCGCCAGGCGCTGAGGCACCGATCCTTCGGTCAAGGTGTGGGAACTCATCATGTCTCCTGCTAATCGCGTCATCGTTATTGTTCGTAGCCTTCACGGCCATGGAAAGCGTCGGCTGTTTTAAAGCCCTGTCGCCCAGAATGCCGGGGCACTGGCGCAGGCGGTTCTGATCAGTTCGACGGCCTTGTCGACATCCTCGGCGGTGGTAAACCGCCCGAGGCTCAAGCGAATGGTGCGCCCCGCCAGCCGCGCATCGTGGCCGAGCGCGAGCAGCACGTGGGACGGCGCGTTGCTTGCGGAATTACACGCCGACGTCGCGGAAAACGCGATCGAATGGCTCAACGCAGTACTGTTGAACTCGCCCTCGCTGAAAGTCAGGCTCAGGGTGTGCGGAATACGTTGCGAGGCACTGCCATTGAGGCGCACGCCGGGCAAACTCAAAAGCTGTTCGAGCAAACGTTCGCGCAAAGCGACGATGGCTTTTTTCTCTTCATCGAATGCGTCGGCGGCCAGAGCGAATGCTGCGCCCATACCGGCAATCTGATGAGTCGCCAGGGTTCCGGAGCGCAAGCCGCCTTCGTGACCGCCGCCATGGATCTGCGCCTGCAAGCGTTGCTGCGCGTGCGGACCGACATACAAGGCGCCGATGCCCTTGGGGCCGTAGAGTTTGTGTGCGGAAAACGACATCAGGTCCACTGCCAGGCGGCTCAGATCGATCGCGACTTTGCCAGCGCCCTGCGCGGCGTCGACGTGGAATAGCGCCTGCCGACTGCGCACCACCTCACCAATCGTCTCGACATCGTTGACCGTGCCCAGCTCGTTGTTGACCAGCATCAGCGACACCAGAAACGTGTCGTCACGCATCGCTTCACTGACCGCTTGCGGTGTGATCAAGCCTTCAGCGTCCGGCACCAGATAAGTCACGGCAATGCCCGAATCCTGCAATTGTCGGGCGGTGTCGAGAATGGCCTTGTGTTCGATCTGGCTGGTAATGATGTGCCCGCCGGAAACGCCACGGGCCTGGGCGACGCCTTTGAGGGCGAGATTGTTGGATTCGGTGGCACCGGAGGTCCAGACGATCTGCTCAGGCTGCGCGCCGACCAGATCGGCGACTTGCCGACGTGCCTGCTCGACCGTCTGCCGGGCCTGCTGGCCGAAAGCATGGGAGCTGGACGCCGGGTTACCGAAGTTACCGTGAAAACCCAGACATTCGGTCATCACCCTGATGACCCGCTCGTCCACCGGGGTGGTGGCGGCGTAATCGAAATACAACGGACGTGTGTTCATAAAGGACTCGCAGAGCGTGTTCCGGGATCAGGAGGCTCGTGTCTGCAAACGACGATGCACAGCCTCGTGAGCTGTGCATGGGTTCGAGAGCGTCATCAATACCTGATCGGATGCCGTTAAAGAAGTAGGGCTTCATTTAAAAGTGCGTAGGAACGCTCCTGAAACCGAGCTTAACAGGCATCGGGCCGGCGATTGAAGCAATGCGTCAGTGAAAGCTTTCGAGAAGTAACGGATACAGCGAAATTACCAGTAGCGCCGCCATGCCCCAATTGAACACGCGCAACCACCGCGGATCCTTGAGTACATTGCGCAACAGCGTGCCGCACGCGGCCCACAGGCCAACACTTGGAAGGTTGATGATGGCGAATACCGCCGCGATGACCACCACATTGTAGAAATAGCCCTGCATCGGCGTGTACGTGCTGATGGCACCGATGGCCATGATCCACGCCTTGGGATTGACCCACTGAAACGCGGCGGCGCCCAGATAGCTGATCGGTTTCGCCTGGCCGTCGGCACCGTCGCCGACCGGCCCGGAGTGGGCGATCTTCCACGCCAGGTAGAGCAAATAGGCGGAGCCGACATAACGCAGCACCGTATAAAGAATCGGGTAGGCCTGAAACACCGCGCCCAGACCGAAGCCCACCGCCACCACCAACAGGAAGAAGCCGCAGCTGATGCCGAGCATGTGCGGAATGGTGCGGTTGAAGCCGAAATTCACTCCGGATGCCAACAACATGGTGTTGTTCGGCCCCGGTGTGATCGAGGTGACAAGGGCAAACAGGGCAAAGCCCAACAGCAGATCAAGCGAGAGGTTCATCGAGGCAGTCCATCCAGGGTCATTCAGGTGTTGACCCTATCCCACGGCGTCCGGCAAACCCACGGACAGTTAGGGAAAACTTCAAGCAGTACAGTTTGCTTTCAGCTAGGACGTCCGTGCAGCTGTACGGCACGCTCGGCGCTCATCTCACCCTGCTGGTCAAAACCGAAAGTCTTCTGCGGCTGGCCGAGCAACTGCGCTTTTTTTGCGTGGTATTCGTCGAACGACAGGCCGCTGCGGTTCAGCGCTTCCAGTGCCAGTTCGCGGGATTCTTCAGCGGTGTAAGGGCGCAGCTCTGGCGAAACGTGGCCGGCACAGCCAGCGAGTACGGAAACAGCGAGCATCAGCGAAGCAGTCAGTAAACGGTTCATGGGGGCGTCCTGGCGAGCAATGTGGGGTCGATGGAGAAAGGCTACGCCCAGGCACGCTCGCGCAGAAATCAACGCTCTCAATAGTGGCTATCAGGTTTGCGCTAATCCTGGCTAACCCGGCAGACGGCAATGCAGCGCATCGTCGTGGCTGCGGGCAATGCTGCTGTGTACCTGGAAGGAATTGAAGGTCACGGTTTTCGCGCGATGAGTGCGGATCAGTTGCCAGAAATCCTGCTCACCGTTTTCGAAACTGTGAAATGCCGCCTCCCCCGCCTCGCGGCTTTGCCATTGCAGAAAGCTCAACACGCGTCGGCCGTCGTCGCTGGCCTGCACGCTGGCACTGAGAAAACCGTCGTAACGCTGAGCCAGACGCTCGGTCCGCATCGCCAATGCCGAAACCAGCGCGGCTTGCTGACGCGGTTCGATCTCGAACTCGATCAATTGGGTAAAGCTGCGATTGCTCATGGAAAGCCCCCACTCATCTTGAAGCGAGCCTTGCGACCCGAAGAGCTGCAGGGTAAAACCTCTAGTTAAGTCAAGGTCAAGAGCATTTTCCCCATGATCAGCAAAGACCAGGTGCATAAACCTCTTACCGTCGGCGAAGTTGCCGCGCGCAGTGGCGTCGCGGTCACCGCGCTGCATTTTTACGAAGCCAAAGGCTTGATCAAAAGTGAACGCAACGCCGGTAACCAGCGCCGCTATCCCCGTGCCGTGTTGCGCCGGGTAGCATTGATCAAAGTCGCGCAACGACTAGGGATACCGCTGGCGGAGATCGGCGAAGCGCTGAAGATCCTGCCGCAGGATCGCGCGCCGTCGGCGGCGGACTGGAAAATGCTGTCCGAACAATGGCAGCGCGAACTCGACGAACGAATCAAGCAACTGACGCTAATGCGCGATCAGCTCACCGGTTGCATCGGCTGTGGCTGTCTGTCCATGGAGGCGTGTCCATTGCGCAATAAGGGTGACGTGCTCGGTGACCGAGGCCCAGGCCCGCACTTTCGCGATGCGTGATGCGCGCTGCTCGTCGGCAGAAAACCTGCGCTGCGAGGACGGTTCTATAGTGATTGCTCCGGACAAATCCGGAGCAACCCCATCTGTTGAAAACAAA
Source organism: Pseudomonas sp. FR229a (assembly GCF_030209115.1). NCBI lineage: Bacteria > Pseudomonadati > Pseudomonadota > Gammaproteobacteria > Pseudomonadales > Pseudomonadaceae > Pseudomonas > Pseudomonas sp. FR229a. The sequence continues at coordinate 8,948 of NZ_JARVSP010000036.1, forward strand.
AACAGGGAGAACGTCATGAGCGTCAAACCCATTCCTGAGGGGTATCACAGCATTACCCCGTATCTCGGCATCCAACAGGCCGCCGAGGCCATCGATTTCTACAAGAAAGCCTTCAATGCCAGCGAAGTCATGCGTCTGACCATGCCCGACGGCAATATCGGCCACGCCGAACTGCGCATCGGTGACAGCGCGATCATGCTCGGCACGCCCTGCGACCAAGGGCCGTTGAGCAATCCGCAGCAGGCGGTTTCGATCGGTTTGCACCTGTACGTGCCGGATGTCGATCAGGCCTTTCAACAAGCACTGGATGCCGGCGCGCAAAGCGTCTCCGAGGTCAAAGACCAGTTCTACGGCGATCGCAGCGGGACTTTGAGAGATCCGTTCGGCCATTTATGGTTTCTCGCAACCCATAAAGAGGATCTGAGCGAAGAGCAGATTCGCCAACGAGCGATGGGAATGTTCAACCAAAACTAAAGCCTTGTAGCCAGAACCGACCGACAAAACGCACTGCCGATGTAATTGCGAAACATTTGCTTTCATATCCGCTTTCGGGATTTTCTTCGCTCATACGTCTTATAGGAATGCAGGCCGTTCGCGTAGGCAAAAGCCACGAACGGCCTCCCGGGGAGTTCCGTGCTGCGAAGCCCGTAGCCCGGCCCCTTCCACCGCTATCAAGACGCGCAATCATGTCGAAGAAATCCCGTTCCAAACTGTGGTTCCTGGTGCATAGCTGGCTGGCGTTGCCGATCTGGTTCTTTGTGCTGATCGTCTGTGTCACCGGCACGCTGGCGGTAGTCAGTCAGGAAATCGTCTGGCTGGCCAATCCGCAAATGCGCGCCAGTCAGCCGTCGGACGACGCGCCGCGCCTGAGCTACGACCAGATTCTTGCCGCGATCAAACAAGCCGAGCCGCAAACCCTGGTGCAGAGCATCAACCGCCCGGACGAGTCGCACTTTGCCCTCGACGTCGAAGTCAGCTACCCCAACGGGCGTTCGTTGACGGTCTATGTCAATCCGTACACTGGCGTCATCCAGGGCACCGCGCCGGCCTTCGATTTCAAGGCCTTCACCCGCGCCTTGCACGGCTGGTGGCTGGTGCCGTTCACCAATGGCTACAGCTGGGGCTGGTATCTGGTGTCATTGCTCGGCGTGCCGATGCTGGTTTCGCTGATTACCGGGCTGGTGGTCTACAAGCGCTTCTGGAAAGGTTTTCTGCGCCCGACCCTACGCGTACGCCATGGCGCGCGGATCTTTTGGGGCGATTTCCATCGCCTGTGCGGCATCTGGTCGATCTGGTTCATTGCGGTGATTTCCATCACCGGCATCTGGTTCCTGATCAAGGCATTCCTGTTCGATAACCAGATTTCCATTTCCAGCGAACCGATCATTCCGGCGATGTCCCGGGAAAGCGTGCCGATCTCCGCCGCCGGCACTCCGCCACCGCGGATCAGTCTGGACCGCGCCATCGAAATCGCCCAGCAGAAAATTCCGGGGCTGGAAGCCAGCTACGTCAACCTGCCGGGCAATGCCTACTCGCACATGAGCGTCAGCGGTCGCGGCTGGTATCCGCTGATGTACCAGACCGCGACACTCAACCCATACAACGGCGACATGGCCTCATCACGCTTGCTGTCCGACCGATCCTCGCTGGAATTCGTTACCGAATCCATGCGCCCGCTGCACACCGGTGACTTCGGTGGCATCTGGATCAAATTGATCTGGTTCTTCTTCGGTCTGTTGCTGAGCATGATGATCCTCAGCGGCCTGCTGATCTGGACCAAACGCACCGCGCTGGCCACCGCCAATGCACTGAAGCGCGAGGACAAGAAAAACCGTGTCTCCGCCCAACCAGCGATGCGCCGTGAACCTTCGGAGGCCAGCCTGTGAACAAAGCCATCTCGGTCACACCGCCGTCTCGCCTGTCGCGTTTCTGGCACAAGTGGCGCTTCCACATCAATGTTCTGTTGTTGCTGATCCCTTTGGGGTTCATGCCGAAATACTTTGCCGATGCCTCGCTTTTTCGCGGCGACAGTGGCTTGGGCCAACGGGAAATAGGCACCGTTCAGGTCGGCCCGTGGAGCCTGCGCCTGGCCGAGCTGCGCGAAGAAGCGCCGCACCTGAGCGGCCCGGCTGGCTATATGAAGGATTTCACTGCTGCCGTCTGCGATACCTGCGTCGAACAGGTCAAGGCCACTTACTTGCGCATCGGCAAACCGCGCAGCCTGCGTGCCGCCGGCACGATCTTCTTCGGCACCCCTTACCGCATGGGCACGCAGATGCCGATCCCGGCGAAAACCAAACCTGACGCCGAGCTGTGGATCACCATGGAAGGCTGGGACGGCAGCATGCACCAGGCCGCGATTCCCCTGAGCCAAGCCTCCCCCGCCACCGTTGCCTGGCTGAACAAACAAGGAGCCAAACCATGACTCGCTCGCCACTCCATCCCCGCTTGCTGGCAAGTGCCGCGCTGCTGGTCCTGAGCGCCGGTTTCAGTGCCGGCGCCCTGGCGCACAACCCGATGTGCGAATGCAAAGCCATCGATGCCGAACAGATCAAATGCACCGGCGGTTTCTCCGATGGCAGCGGCGCGCCGGGCGTGACCCTCGACGTGATCGGCTACGACGAAACCATTCTGGTGCCCGGCAAACTGGGTGAAGACTCGACGCTGACATTCAAGAAACCCGGTAGTGAGTTTTATGTCCTGTTCGACGCCGGCCCCGGCCATGTAGTGGAAATCGACCAGGCGGATATCGAAGCCCCATGAGTACCCCGACAACTCAAGTGGTACGCCCGGCGGGTGCCGGTCATGAAACCCTCAACGTGCTGCTGTTGTGTCTGTTGATCCTCGCGGTCGCCGGTTCGGTGGTGGCGTGGCGCGGGGTTTCCCATGAGCCGGAGCCCGTCGCGAGCAACCAGTACGACGCCCGCCGCGACCTCAGCGCCGCCGAGCAAGGCATCTATGCCGACCTGCGGGTGACCCTCGACGAAATCCGCTTGCTGCGCGAAGAGCAAAAAGCCCTGCCGACCCCACAGGTGCTGGCCGAAGAGGGTTTCGCGCCGTTCGCACAGGATGCCAGTTCGGTCAGCCGTGGCGGTCATGCATGGCAGATGCTCGCCGACCGCGCCTACTTCGGTCGCAGCGCGACGCCTGATGTCGCCGGGTCATTTCTCATGCGTGTCGGTGCCGATGCCAACGCTGCGCCGGACATCTGGCTGAACCGCAGCGCCGACCTCGTGCCTGCGCAGGATCTGTCCGATGCCGCGCTGTCCGCCGCTGGCTGGAAACAGATCGTCGCGCAATTCGATGCCGGGGTTACCCGCGAACATCGCCATTGATTCCTCGCCTTTATCCGAGAGAAGACTGCTTGCCCATGTACATTTCATCTCCTCGCCGTCCATTGTTACGCCTGTTTCTCCTTGGCCTGTGCGCCTGCCTGCTGAGCCCATTGGCCAGCGCCGAGCAAGGCAAACGCCTGCGCATCGGCATTACCCTGCATCCGTATTACAGCTATGTCGCGAACATCGTCGGCGACAAGGCCGAAGTGGTGCCGCTGATTCCCGCCGGCTTCAATCCGCACGCCTACGAGCCTCGAGCTGAAGACATCAAGCGCATCAGCGGGCTGGACGTGATCGTGCTCAATGGCGTCGGCCATGACGACTTCGCCGACCGGATGATCGCCGCCAGTGAAACACCCAACGTAAAAACCATCGAAGCCAACGAGAACGTGCCGCTGCTGGCGGCCACCGGTGTCGCTGCGCGCGGCGCCGGCAAAGTAGTCAATCCGCACACGTTCCTGTCGATAAGCGCCTCCATCGCCCAGGTCAACAACATCGCCCGCGAACTGGGCAAGATCGATCCGGACAATGCCAAGACCTACACCCAGAACGCGCGTGCCTATGGCAAACGCCTGCGGCAGATGCGCGCCGACGCTTTGGCCAAACTGACCCAGGCACCGAACGCAGAACTGCGCGTGGCCACGGTGCATGCGGCTTACGACTATCTGTTGCGTGAATTCGGTCTGGAAGTGACGGCCGTGGTCGAGCCAGCCCACGGCATCGAGCCAAGCCCAAGTCAGCTGAAAAAAACCATCGACCAGCTGCGCGAGCTCGACGTGAAAGTGATTTTCTCGGAAATGGATTTCCCGTCCAGCTACGTCGACACCATCCAGCGCGAATCCGGGGTGAAGCTTTACCCGCTGTCGCACATTTCCTACGGCGAATACACCGCCGACAAGTACGAAAAGGAAATGACCGGCAACCTCAACACCGTGGTTCGGGCGATTCAGGAGTCAGGAGCATGACCTCGAAAGAAACCCTCGCCCCAGAAAACACCGAGTCCCCTGTAGGAGTGAGCCTGCTCGCGATGGCGTCCGCTCAGCCAACATCTTCATTGGGTGAAACTCCGCTATCGCGAGCAGGCTCACTCCTACAGGTTACGGGGCCGGCGCTGGAGTTTGCGGAAGTCAGCCTGACGCTGGGGCGCACAACGATTCTCGACAAGGTCAGCTTCCAGGTGCAGCCCGGCAGCGTGCATGCGCTGGTCGGCCCCAACGGCGGTGGCAAGAGTTCGCTGATCAAGACGCTGCTGGGGCAGATGCCGCATCAGGGCCAGCTCAGCCTGCACTGGCCCGGCGAGCCCGGCACCATCGGTTACGTCCCGCAAGCGCTGGAGTTCGATCGCGGTTTGCCGATGACCGTCGACGATTTCATGGCCGCCATGTGCCAGCGCCGGCCGGCCTTTCTCGGTTTGAGCAAACACTACGCCGGTGCCATCGGCGAGGCGCTGGAGCGTGTCGGCATGCAGGACAAGCGCAAGCGGCGCATGGGCGCGCTGTCCGGCGGTGAGCGGCAGCGGGTGCTGCTCGCGCAGGGCCTGATTCCGCCGCCGCAATTGCTGGTGCTCGACGAGCCGATGTCGGCTCTCGATGAGGCCGGGATTCAGGTGTTCGAACGTCTGCTGAATGACTGGCGCGCGGCGGGCATCACCGTGTTGTGGATCGAACATGATCTGGAAGCGGTGGGGCGACTGGCCGATCGGGTGACCGGCCTCAACCGTCGCGTGCTGTTCGACGCCACGCCGCAACAGGCGCTGACGCCGGAACGTCTGCTGACGCTGTTTTCCACCCATCCACGGAGCGCTGTGTGATGAGTTACGAAGCCTTTCGTTTGATGGTCCAGGGTTGGGCATCTTCGGGTTATCTGCCGGAAGCGCTGGCCTACGGATTTGTGGTCAACGCCCTGCTCGCCGGTCTGCTGATCGGCCCGGTGCTCGGTGGGCTCGGCACGCTGGTGGTGGTCAAGCGCTTCGCGTTCTTCTCCGAAGCGGTCGGCCACGCGGCACTGACCGGGGTGGCCATCGGCATTCTGCTCGGCGAACCCTACACCGGCCCGTACGGCAGCCTGTTCGGCTACTGCCTGCTGTTCGGCATCCTGCTCAATTACCTGCGCAACCGTACCGGGCTGGCACCGGATACGCTGATCGGCGTGTTCCTCTCGGTGTCGCTGGCACTCGGCGCGAGCCTGCTGCTGATCCTCGCCGGCAAGATCAACGTGCACATTCTGGAAAACGTGCTGTTCGGTTCGGTACTGACCGTCAACGGCAATGATCTGGCGGTGCTGGCGATCGTCGGGTCGCTGGTCATGGCCCTCGCCCTGCCGCTGTACAACCGCATCATGCTCGCCAGTTTCAATCCGCAACTGGCTGCGGTGCGTGGCGTAGCGGTCAAGACGCTGGATTACCTGTTCGTGATCCTGGTGACCTTGATCACCGTCGCGGCGGTAAAAGTCATCGGTGCAATTCTGGTCGGCGCCTTGCTGGTGATTCCGGCTGCGGCGGCGCGCTTGCTCAGCCAGTCGCTCAAAGGGTTTTTCTGGTGTTCGGTGCTGATCGCTACCGTCAGCACGCTGTGCGGGATTCTTGCGCCGATCGTGTTCGACCTGCCGATTCCATCCGGCGCCGCGATCATTCTGGTCGCCGGCATCGCTTTCGCCCTCGCCGCCATCGCGCGCGGCGTCGTCCCCAGCCTGAAAGGGAACCTTGGATAAATGGCTTTTTCACTGCGTAACCTGACTTTGGCCATGGCCCTGTGTGGCGTGGTCTGCACCCCGTTGATGGCTGCTGAAAGTGCAAAGCCCTTGCGCGTTCTGGCCTCGTTGCCGATTACCTTCGGCCTCGGCGAAGCACTGCTCAAAGGCACCGACGTCAAGCTCGAACGCGCAGCTCCGGCCAACCTGCCCGGTAGCCGCCAGACTGCGTATTTCACTGGCCGTGGCGCTCCGGCCCTGAGCAAACTGGCCACCGACGCGGACGCGGTGATCGGCCTGCGTTCGCTGTGGGCCGATGATCCGCTGTACCCGATCGCTCGGCGCAGCAACATTCGTATCGTCGAAGTCGACGCTGCCCGCCCGGTCGACGGCGCCCTGCCCGGCATCGCCGTACAGCCGGGCGTGCAGGTTGATGGCCTGAACAGTCAGCCATGGCTGGCGAGCAACAACATGGGGCGCATGGCCGATGTGATGGCCGCAGACCTGGTGCGCCTGGCACCGAGCGCCAAGCCTGCGATCGAAGCCAATCTGGCGGCGTTGAAACAGCGTCTACTGAAACTCAGCGCGGACACCGAAGCGCGTCTGGCCGAGGCGGACAATCTGAGTGTGATGAGCCTGAGCGATCACTTCGGCTATCTGATTGGCAGCCTCAACCTTGAACTGGCCGGACAGGATGCGCGTCCTGATGCCGAGTGGACGCCTGAAGCACTGAAGAAGCTGACCGCAACACTCAAGGACAACGACGTAGCGGTGGTGCTGCACCATCGCCAGCCAGCCGAACCGGTGAAAGCGGCGATTGCCGAATCCGGCAGCCGACTGGTGGTGTTGAGTACTGATGCGGCGGATCCGCTGGCGGAGCTGGAGGGCAATGTGGATTTGTTGCTCAAGGGACTGAGCGGAGCGTAATTTCAGGCACGACCGCGTTATCCTTTATCGCGAGCAGGCTCACTCCTACAGGGGATCGCATTTCAACTGTAGGAGTGAGCCTGCTCGCGAAGAGGCCAGCACTGACAGCGCCACTCTCCAGACATGAAAAAACCCGCTGACCCTCATTGGTCCAGCGGGTTTTTTCTGCCCGGTCGCTTATTGCGCCGCGACTTGCGCATCCATCTTCTGGCGCAGACTCAACGGGCGCATGTCGGTCCAGACTTCTTCGATGTAGGCCAGGCATTCCTTTTTCAGGCCGCTCTTGCCCACGGTGCGCCAGCCTTCTGGCACGGCTTTGTAATCGGGCCAGATCGAGTATTGCTCTTCGTGGTTGACCACGACCTGAAAGAGGATGTCCTCGCGGTCGAATACTGACGTCATGCTGGTTCTCCATCGTTGTAAGGTCGGCTGCACAACGGATGCAGCCGGGGTATGTAGAAAGAACGTTCGCCGCGCGGAAAAATTTACAGTGCGGCGGTGGCAGCGACCAAAGCGCGACCGAAAATCTCCGCGACGCGGTCGATTTCCGCTGCGGTAATCACCAGCGGCGGCAGGAAACGCACCACCGCGCCATGGCGGCCGCCCAGCTCCAGAATCAGGCCGCGCTTGAGGCATTCACGCTGAACCAGCGGCGCCAGACGTGCGAATGCCGGCGGGTGACCGAGCGCGTCGGGTAGGCCGCTCGGGTCGACCAGTTCGACGCCGAGCATCAGGCCGCGCCCGCGGATGTCGCCCAGTTGCGGGAAGTCGCGTTGCAGAATGCGCAGATGCTCGCTGAGTCGATCACCCATGGCGGCGGCGTGTTCGCAGACCTTGTGCTCTACCAGATAGCGCATCACCGCCGAACCGGCGGCCATGGCCATCTGATTGCCACGGAACGTGCCGGCATGGGCGCCCGGTTGCCAGGTGTCGAGCCAGTCGCGGTAAACCACCACCGCCAAGGGCAGGCTGCCGCCGATGGCTTTGGACAACACCACCACATCCGGAACGATGCCCGCATGCTCAAAGGCAAACATCTTGCCGGTACGGGCGAAACCGCTCTGGATCTCATCGACAATCAGCGCCACACCGGCCTTCTCGGTGATCCGGCGCAAACCGCGCAGCCACTCGATATCAGCGGGTATCACCCCGCCTTCGCCCTGCACCGCCTCGACAATCACCGCTGCCGGCAACTGCACGCCAGCCTCGGGATCGCTCAGCAGGTTTTCCAGATAGCTCAGATTGGCTTTGACGCCCGCCGCGCCGCCGAGGCCGAACGGGCAACGGTAGTCGTAGGGGAACGGCATGAATTGCACGCCATTGCTGAGCAAGGCACCCAGTGGTTTTTTTGGTCCCAGGCTGCCCATCAGGCTCAACGCGCCCTGACTCATGCCGTGATAACCGCCGGAAAATGACAGCACGGTGCTGCGCCCGGTGGCGGTGCGTACCAGTTTCAGCGCTGCCTCCACGGCGTCGGTGCCGGTCGGGCCGCAGAACTGGATTTTCGCCTGCGCCGCCAGTTCCGTCGGCAGCAAGCCGAACAGATCCTGGACGAATTGATCTTTGACCGGCGTGGTCAGGTCGAGGGTGTGCAGCGGCAATTCATCGGCGAGCACCTGCTGGATTGCCTCGATCACTACCGGGTGGTTATGCCCCAGCGCCAGCGTGCCGGCCCCGGCCAGGCAGTCGATGAATGTGCGCCCCTCAATATCCTCGACATACAGGCCCTTAGCACGCTTGAGCGCCAGTGGAATACGCCGAGGGTAGCTGCGTGCGTTGGACTCCTGCTGGCTCTGGCGCGCCAGCAACGGTGATTCGTGGAATTCGTACAACGTCTCCGCTGGCGCCGAGGCGACCCGGGCCGACGATTCTTCGATAAGGCTGGTGGCGACTGACATCTCTCGACCCCTCAATTCGCTATGGATAGTGACCAAAACAGCACACCAACAGGTGCGCGTTCCGGTGGCGGGGCGCACTTGCAGGTTTTCCTGTTCTGGAAACGCTTCAGCGCGGCGCGGATTTACACCCTTGATCGAGTTGTCGGGCCGGTGCGGACAAAGGTTTGTGCAGCGGCACGGTCTGCAAGCCGTCGCAGATGCCGGATGGCGCCGCTTGTTGATAACCCAGATGCCGATAAAACGGCTCGGCGGTGCGGGAACTGTAGAGGTGAACATGCTGCATGCCACGAATGCGCAACCAGCCTTCGAGATCCTGCATCAGCGCCCGTCCGACGCCCCGGCGAAAGGATTCCGGCTGCACGTAACACAGCGAAATCTCGCCGCTGGCCTGGGCCATGCCGACACCGACGGGTTTGTCCGCCAGTAAAGCCAGGCATAAATGGAAGTGGGGATCAGCGAGCCGGGCGCTGATGAAGTCAGCGGATTGCTGAGCGATCCAGCTGCCGACCCGTGGCGGATCGTTACGGTGGTCGAGCGCGCAACCGATGCGGATGGAACGCTCGATAATGCGGCTGATGATGCCAGCGTCGGCCAATCGGGCCGGACGAATGCAGATGGGTGCTTCCATGGCGCAGTTCCCTCAATCCATTGAGTCAAGCTGCGTTGACCTTAGCCCCGGCCCTGCCGGATAGCGAACGGCGAGAAGTTACATTTCATGTGGCAGAACATGTTCCCTTGTGGGAGCGAGCCTGATCGCGAAAGCGTCAGGCCAGTCAACGTCGATGTTGAATGACTTAGCGCATTCGCGAGCAGGCTCGCTCCCACAGGGGATCTGAGGTGAGATCAGAGGGCTTGCAACGGCATGGTCAGTTCGACCCGCAAGCCATCCGGGCGGCTGTCGAAATGCAGGGCGCAGTCGCAGCGCTGAACAATCGCCTGGACAATCGCCAGACCCAGCCCGCAACCGGTGCTCTGGCCGTTGCGCCAGAAGCGCTGAGTCAGATGCTGCAAGTCATCCGGCGCAATGCCCGGCCCATGGTCGCGCACGACAAAACGCACGCGGTTGCCGATGCTTTCGAGATTGACCTCGACCGCACAATCTTCAGGCGTGTGGCGCAGAGCGTTGTCGAGCAGGTTGCGCAGCGCAGCAATCGCCAGCACTGCAGGCATTTGCAGCGGCGCGGCGGACAGCTCGTCCGGCACGTGCAGTTTGATCCGCAGCCGTTCACCGCCCGTGGCGTCCTGAATCGCCAGCCTGGCCACTTGCTCGGCGCTGCATTGCGAGCCGTCATCGAATGACAGACTGCCTTCGACCCGCGCCAGCAACAGCAACTGTTCAAGGGTGCGGTGCAGGCGATCGGCACCCTCCTCGGCGCGGGCCAGCGATTGATCGCGGGCGCTGCCATCGGTCATGCGCGCGACTTGCAGGTGGGTCTTGATCGCCGTCAGCGGACTGCGCAATTCGTGCGCGGCGTCGCCGGTCAGACGACGTTCACGTTCGATGGTCTTGCCGATGCGCTGGAACAACTGGTTCTGGGTTTCCAGCAGCGGCTTCAATTCGCTGGGAAACGCCTGCAACTGCAACGGTTCAAGCGAATCGGCATTGCGCCGCATCAGCGCTTCGCGCAGACGATTCAGTGGCGCCAGGCCTTGACCGATCCCCAGCCACAGCAAGCACAGACAACCCAGCAAGGCCACGCCGACCGGTACCGAAGCGGCGAGCAGGATCGACATGTTCAACGCTTCACGCTCGATCTGCCGGTCTGCGGTAGTGATGCGCACATCGCCGCGGGCCAGGGTGAAACTGCGCCACGGTGCGCCGTCGATCATCTGATCGTGGAAGCCCATTTTTTCCGCTTCCAGCGCTTGTTCGGGATTGTTGTGGCTACGGGCAAGAATCTCGCCGCGCAATGAGCTGACCTGACAGGCCATCCCCCCGGGAATATTCAATTGTTCGGCGCTGAAGTGGGTGCCTTCGCCCTTGCTCGGCAGCGTCGGCAATTGCTCGAGCAAGCCGGCGACCATGCGCGCCGAGGCAACCAGGCGCTGGTCCAGGGAAAACATCATCTGATTGCGCAGATCGCTGAGCATCCACGCCGCAGCCAGCGCCCAGATCAGCGCGAATGCGGCGCCGAGCGTCAGGCTCAGGCGCAGGCGCAGACTCATCACTTGCCCTGCTCCCCGCCATCGGCAGGCCCGAGGCGATAGCCCAGACCGCGCACGGTTTCGACGATGCCTTTGCCAAGCTTGCTGCGCAGATGATGGATATGCACGTTCAGCGCATTGCTTTCCAGCTCATCGTTGAAGCCATAGACGCTGTCCTTCAATTGCTCGGTGGACAAAACGCGGCCGCGGTTGTGCAGCAGCGCCTGCAACAGCGATTGCTCGCGGCGCGACAAGTCCACCGGTTGCCCGGCCAGGCGGGTTTCCCGGCTGCTCGGGTCGTAGGTGAGCGCGCCATGTTCGATCAGATTGACGCTGCGCCCGGCCACTCGGCGCAACAGGGTTTGCAGGCGGGCGAACAGTTCGCGCAGGTCGAAAGGCTTGAGCAGGTAATCGTCGGCGCCGGCCTGCAAACCGTCGACACGATCCGTCACAGAATCGCGGGCGGTGAGAATCAGCACCGGAATCTCCAGGCCGCTCTGGCGCAATTGCTGGAGCAACTTGAGGCCATCTTCGTCGGGCAGGCCAAGATCGAGCACCATCACGTCGAACTCGGCGACCTTGAGCATCGCCCGCGCTTTCGACGCCGTGTTGACGTGCTCGACGGTCAGGCCCTGAGCCGTGAGCCCGGCAACGATGCCGCTGGCGATCAGCTCATCGTCTTCGCAAACCAGTACGTGCATGGTGAATCCCACAGGAAAAAAGCGGATTAGGCGGTTGGCCGATTAAGCTGACATTATGGCGCCGAACGTCACTGCGACAAGGGCATCGCGGTTAATCATCGGTTAATCGCCGCTGCCCATTGTGCACCTCAATTGCACAGGGACAAGGCTCCTCCATGCGTCATTTTTTTCTTCTGTTTGCTTTACTGATTTCCGGTCTGGCCCAGGCCGGAAACAATCCGTTCGAGTCCAAGCCGGACTTTTTACCCGTCGACAAGGCATTCGTCCTCACCTCCGAGCGTCTGGAGTCGGGGGAAACCCAGCTGTTCTGGCAGATCACCGACGGCTACTACCTGTATCAGAAACGCTTGAAGTTCGACGGACTGGCCGCCGACCAGCAGCCGGTGCTGCCTGAAGGCGAATCCCACAGCGATGAGTTCTTCGGCGAGCAGCCGGTGTATCGCCAAGGGCTGGAAGTGAAGATCCCGGCGGCGGCCAGTGGTCAGATCAAAGTCAGTTATCAGGGCTGCGCCGATGCGGGTCTGTGTTATCCACCGCAAACCCGGGTGATTGACCTGGGCGGCAAAGCCGCAGCGACAACTGGCGGGGAAGCGCCGGATCAGGCCTTGGCCAGCAGCTTGCAACAACGGGCGCTGGGCTGGAGTCTGCTGGTGTTCTTCGGTCTCGGCCTGCTGTTGGCGTTTACCCCGTGTTCACTGCCAATGCTGCCGATTCTGGCCGGGATGATCGTCGGCAGTGGCGCCACACCACGGCGCGGCTTCGCCCTGGCCAGCAGCTATGTGATCTGCATGGCGCTGGTGTATGCGGCGATGGGTGTGATTGCCGCTCTGCTCGGTGCGAACCTGCAGGCGTGGTTGCAGAATCCCTGGCTGCTCGGTGCGTTTGCGGCGATTTTCGTGGTGCTGGCATTGCCGATGTTCGGCTTCTTCGAGCTGCAGCTGCCGGTGGCGCTGCGTGATCGACTTGAACACGCTTCACGCAGCCGCAGCGGCGGCAGCCTGATCGGCGCCGGTGTGCTCGGTGCATTGTCCGGTCTGCTGGTCGGGCCGTGCATGACCGCGCCACTGGCCGGTGCGCTGCTGTACATCGCGCAAAGCGGTAACGCGTTGCACGGCGGTCTGATTCTGTTTGCACTGGGCATCGGCATCGGTGTGCCGCTGTTGCTGCTGGTCACCGTGGGCAATCGATTCCTGCCCAAACCAGGGGCGTGGATGAACCTGCTCAAGGGCATATTCGGCTTTCTCTTTCTCGCAACCGCATTGCTGATGCTGCGCCCGGTACTGGATCCGTCGTTGTGGCTGGGTCTGTGTGGCGCGCTGCTGCTGATTGCGGCCTACAGCGCCTGGAAACAGTCCGAAGGCTTTGGCCGCGTCGCGCAGATGTTCGGCGCCCTGTCCCTGTTGCTCGGTTTGTGGGGCAGCTTGCTGGTGATCGGTGCGGCTGGCGGCAGTGACGATCCGTACCAGCCATTGCAGGTTTACAGCGCCGGCCGGGTCGCCAGCGCCGCACCAAGCGGTCATGACGCCTTCACCACCATCAAGGAACCGGCCGCCCTGCAACGTGAACTCGACGCCGCCAAGGCCCAAGGCCAGTGGGTACTGCTCGATTACTACGCCGACTGGTGCGTATCGTGCAAAGTCATGGAGAAGAAGGTATTCGGCGAGGCCAAGGTCATGCAGGCATTGAGCGACGTGCGCCTGCTGCGTCTGGATGTGACCGCCGACAACGCCGCCAGCCGCGAGCTGCTCGGTCGCTATAAAGTGCCCGGGCCGCCGACTTTCATCTGGGTCGGTACTGACGGTGAAGAACGCCGCAGCCAGCGCATCACCGGCGAGGTCGATGCCGACACGTTCCTGCAACGCTGGTCCACTACCCGAGACGCCAACTGATGCTGACGTTCACCCTCGGCACTTTTGCCATCGCGCTCAACCACCTGCTGCTGATCAGTGCGCTGGCACTGGCGACATTTGTCGGCTGGCGGGTAGCCAAGCGCGGTGGCGATAACCCCGAGTCGGCGCTGTTCAGCCTGTTTTTGCTGGGCATGCTTGCGGCGCGCATTGCCTTTGTCGCGCTGTACTGGTCGCATTATCGCGATGACCCGTGGCAGATCATCGATCTGCGCGACGGTGGATTCCTCGCCTGGCCCGGGGTGATCGTGCTGCTGCTGGCGGCGTTGTATCGCGGCTGGCGTCGTCCCGGTCTGCGCCGACCGTTGGGCTTTGGTGTGGTCAGTGGCGTGGCGTTCTGGCTGCTCGCCACCCTCTCGCTGAACATCTACGAACAAGGCACGCGCCTGCCGGACATTTCCCTGCGCAATGCCGCCGGGCAAACCATCAAGCTCAGTGACTATCGGGGCGGCCCGCTGGTGATCAACCTGTGGGCCACCTGGTGCCCGCCGTGCCGGCGGGAAATGCCGGTGCTGGAAAACGCCCAGCAACAGCGCCCGGATCTGACGTTTCTGTTCGTCAATCAGGCCGAAAGCATGCAAAGCGTGGCGACGTTCCTGGAAACCCAGGGCCTGAGCCTGAACAACGTGCTGTTCGACCGCAACGGCCGTCTCGGTCAGGCCGTGGGGTCCATGGCGTTACCGACTACGCTGTTCTATAGCCCGGACGGTCGCTTGCTGACCAGTCACCTCGGTGAACTGTCGAACGCCAGCCTCGCCCGCGCTCTGGAAACCTTCGACACTTCACCTTCAAGCCCGAATCAGGCCGTTGCCCCGGCCAACTCTGCAAGGAAACTGCCATGCCCCGCCTCCGCCACCTGCTGACGCTGACCCTGGGCACTGCCCTGCTGCACTTGCCGTCGGTGCAGGCTGCTGAAGAACTGCCCGCGGCGATCAAAAAGATCGAAGCCAAGGGCGCGAAAATCGTCGGTCAGTTCGACGCCCCCGATGGCCTGCGCGGGTATGCCGCGCAATACCAGAATCGCGGCATGGCGCTGTACCTGACCCCGGACGGTAAACACGTGGTAGTGGGCAACCTGTACGACGCCGACGGCAAGGACCTGAGCAGCGAGCCATTGCAAAAACTGGTTTACGCGCCGATGTCCAAGGAAGTCTGGGCCAAGTTCGAGGCGAGCAACTGGATTCAGGACGGCAACAAGGATGCGCCGCGCACGGTGTACCTGTTCAGCGATCCGAACTGCCCGTACTGCAACATGTTCTGGGAGCAGGCGCGGCCATGGGTCAAGGCCGGCAAAGTGCAGTTGCGCCACATCATGGTCGGCATCATTCGTGAAGACAGCCCGGGCAAATCCGCCGCGCTGCTGGCGGCGAAAGACCCGGCCAAGGCCCTGGAAGATCACGAAAAGGTTGGCAAGGGCAGCGCGCTCAAGGCTCTCAAAGACATTCCGGTCGCCGTGCAGAGCAAACTCGCGGCGAACATGCAATTGATGGAAGACCTGGAACTGCAGGCCACTCCGGCGATTTTCTACCTGGACGACAAAGGCGAACTGCAACAACAGCAAGGCGCGCCTTCGCCGGACAAGCTGGTGAAGGTTCTCGGGCCCAAGTAGGTTTTTTATCGCCTGAACCGGCCCCAATCGCGAGCAGGCTCACTCCTACAGTTGACTGCATTCCTTCAGCAAGAATGCGATACCTGTAGGAGTGAGCCTGCTCGCGATTGGATCACACGGTGTGTCTGTTGCACTCGCTCAAGAAGCCAAGCAGCGCCTCAGTCACAAACCCGGGATTCTCCAGATTGGAGATATGCCCCGCCTCCGGTACCAGCACACACGGGCAACCAATCAATTCAGCCATTTCCCGGGCTTCCGAGGGTGGTCGTGGTTTGTCCTGATCGCCGCACAGCACCAACGTGGTGGTTGCGTTGAGTTCGCCCAAACGTGGCAACAGATCGTCGCGACCAAACGTGATGCGCCCCATCGGTACGATGCTTTCGCGCAAACGCTCGGGCGAGTAGTTCTGCAGTTTTGCGCGGAAGTTCTGATACAGCGGCGACTGCGGATCGATGCCCGGGCGGAAGAAGATCGGTACGACGATGTCCAGCAGTTGTTCGGAGAGGGTCCCGGTGTCTTCGATCTGCTTGAACAGCGAGAAGTAATACTGCCGGGTCGGTTCCGGCTCGACGCCGACGTAGGTGTCCATCAGCACCAGACCGTTGAGACGTTGCGGCGCGGCCAGTGCCAGGCGCGTGCCCCACATGCCGCCGACCGATAGCCCGACGAGGGTGACGCGGTCGATGTCCAGATGATCGAGCAAGGCCTGCGCCTGACGGGCGATGTCGTCCAGCGATGTGGTGCCTTCAGGTAACTTGCCGGACTCGCCATGCCCCCACAGATCCAGGGCAATGACGCGATAATGCGGGGTCAGCGCGGCGATCTGCGGCGCCCACATCGCCTGGTCCCAGAGATAACTGCCAGCGAGCAACACGGCCGGGCCGGTGCCTTGATCAATGTAGTGCAGCGCTTGTCCGTCAACCGTGAAAAAGGGCATCGACCACCTCCGCGAGAAAAAACAGAACCGGCAGACTGAGCTGCCGGTTGTTGATCGTCAAGGGTGGAAATGTACAGTCATGTACCGTTGATTTGTGTTGAATCCACCGACGCCATCGCGAGCAGGCTCACTCCTACAATTGGAATGCATTTCAACTGTAGGAGTGAGCCTGCTCGCGATGGGGCCAGTACACACCCTAGAGAACTACAGCCCCTCCAACTCCGCCATCAGATCATTCAACCGATCCACCTTCTCCTCGGTAATATCACTGGCCGCCAATCCATCGATGTACTCAGCCAGTTCCTCTACCGTGCTGCACTCGAACATCGCGCGCAGCGGCACGTTGCGTTGCAGGGCTTTCTGCACCCGTGATGCAATCTGCGTCGCCAGCAAGGAATGCCCGCCGAGTTCGAAGAAGTTGTCGCGCACGCCGACCTTTTCCACCTTCAACACCTCGGCCCAGATATCAGCCAGGGTCTGCTCCAGCTCGTTGCGCGGGGCGAGATAATCCTCGCTCTGCAACTGACCGATCTCCAGCGCCGGCAGGGCTTTGCGGTCGAGTTTGCCGTTGGCATTGAGCGGCATCTGCTGCAGCCACAGCCAGTGCAGCGGCACCATGTATTCCGGCAGTTCGGCGCGCAGGCGCTGCTTGATCCGTTCAAGGCGTTCGCCCGGATTGAGCGCTGCATCGGCCGCAACCAGATAACCCACCAGATGCTTGCCGTTGACGCCTTCCTGCACGCCAACCGCAGCGTCGCGCACTTCCGGCTGTTCATGCAGGCGCGCTTCGATTTCACCAAGTTCGATGCGGTAGCCGCGAATCTTCACCTGATGATCGACGCGGCCGACGTATTCCAGCACGCCGTCAGCGCGGCGCCGCGCCAGGTCACCGGTACGGTACAGACGCTCGCCCGGCGCGCCGAACGGATTCGGCACGAACACTGGCGCGGTGCGCAGCGGATCACTGACGTAGCCGCGCCCGACACCGGTGCCGGCCACGCACAGTTCACCCACCGCGCCCAGCGGTACCAGATCCAGCGCACCATCGAGCAGATAGAGCAAGTTGTTGTCGGTCGGCGTGCCGATCGGCAAATAACTGGCGCGCGTCGACGCCAGGTCAACGCGGAAGAACGCCACGTCGTCGGAACATTCCGCCGGGCCATAAGCATTGACCAGACCGATGTCCGGGTAACGCAGCAGCCATTGATGCGCCAGTTCGGGCGGCATCGCTTCGCCGGTCGGCAGCATCCAGCGCAGACCGTCGAGGCTCATGTGGTCAGCGCCGAGCATGCCCTGGATCAGCGAGGGCACACTCTCCAGCACGGTGATGCCCTGCGCCTGCACATGCGCCAGCAGACCTTGCGGATCGTGTGCGATGGTGTTCGGCACGATGTCGACCCGCGCGCCGAACAACGGCGCGGCGAGGAACTGCCAGACGGAAATGTCGAAGCTTTGCGAAGCGGTCTGCGCGATCACGTCGGCCTCGCTCAAGTCGAGGTACGGGCGTTTGCTCAACTGGTTGTTGAGCATGCCGCGCTGCTCGACCATCACGCCTTTTGGCAGGCCGGTCGAACCCGAGGTGTAGATCACGTAAGCGAGGTTATCCGGGCTGCTGTGAATGCCGGGATTCTCAGTCGCCGTCCCCGAGGCTTGCACCTCTTCCCACACCAGCAAGCGCGGACGATTCGAACATCCAGACTCCTCGAGCAAACTCTGCGCCTGTTGAAGGCAGGCGGCGCTGCACACCAGCAACGGCGTGCGGCTCATCTCGATGATGCGGCTCAGGCGCTGGTTCGGCAGGCCCGGGTCCAGCGGCAGGTAACCGGCGCCGGCCTTGAAGCTGCCGATGATCATGCCGAGCAGGTCGAGATTACGCTCGGCCAGCAGCGCCACCGGTTGATCCATGCGCACCCCGGCGGCGATCAGCGCATGACCCAGGCGGTTGGCGTTGTGATTCAGCTCGGCATAGCTCAATTGCTGATCGAGGCAACTGGCGGCAATGCGCTGCGGATGCGCCGCGACCTGGGCTTCGAACAGCGCCACGTAGCTTTGCTCCAGCGGATAGTCGTGGCCACTCTGGTTGCAACCGTGCAGGAGGAAATCGCGTTCTTCGTCGCCCAGCAGCGGCAAGTCGGCCATGTCGCCATGAAAGCCGTCCACCAGCGCCAGCAGCAACCGCTTGAACTCAGCGAGCATGCGCTCGACCGTCGACTCGTCGAAGTAACGCTGGTCATACGACAGGTGCAAACCAAGGTCATCGCCCGGGTAGCACACCGCCGTCAGCGGAAAGTTGGTGTGGGTTCGGCCGGAATCCGAGGTCGCGTTCAAGCTCTGTGCACGATCCAGCACCGAGACTTCCACGGGAGCGTTTTCGAACACGAACAGGCTGTCGAACAGCGGCTGGCCTTTGGGCAATTCGCTCTGTTCCTGGATGTTCACCAGCGGCAGGTATTCGTACTCGCGCAGTTGCATGTTGCTGTCGAGCAACGCGCTGAGCCACTGGCGCACGCTGCTGCGCTGATCGTCCGCAGGCATCTTCACCCGCAGGGCGATGCTGTTGATGAACAGGCCGACGGTGCGCTGCATCTCCGGCATGTCCACCGGGCGTCCGGCCACGGTCACGCCGAAGAGCACGTCGCGATCGCCGCTCAAGCGTCGCAGAACCAGAGCCCACGCCGCCTGGGCAAAGGTGTTGACGGTCAATTGATGGGCCTGCGCCAGCTCGCGGAGCCGCGCACCGTCCTCGACATTCAGGCGGGTGTAGCGGTCGCCGACGATCATGCCGCCGCTTTCACCGGCATGCTCGCGCAGGAACGGCCGGTCGCTCGGGATCGGCGTGGTGCGCTCGAAGCCCTGCAGATTCTGCCGCCACCACTGCCGCGCTTCGGCCAGGCTCTGCCGTTGCAGCCAGCCGATGTAATCGCGATAACGCGGCGGCACGCTCAACTGCGCTTCACGACCTTCGCCGAGGGCGGTGTAGATCTCGAAGAAGTCGTTCATCAGCAGCGAACGGCACCAGGCGTCGATGAGGATGTGGTGGTTGCTCATCATGAACCAGTAGCGCGCCGCGCCGACCTTGATCAGGCGCAGGTGGAACGGCGCCTGATTGAGCAGATCGAAACCCGCCTCGCGCTCGCTTTTCAGCAGCGCTTGCAGTTTCGGTTCCTGCTCGGGTTCGGCGACGGCGCTCCAGTCCAGATACTCGATCGGCGTGCGACCCGGGGTGTGAATCACTTGCAGCATGTCTTCGCCGACGTTCCAGCAGAACGAGGCGCGCAACGCTTCGTGACGCGCGACCACCGCTTGCCAGGCCTGGGCGAAACGCTCGGGATCGAGTTCGCTGTTGATGCGATAACGATCCTGCATGTAATACAGACCGGTGCCCGGTTCCAGCAGGGTGTGCAGGAGCATGCCCTCCTGCATCGGCGTCAGCGGATAGACATCTTCGATGTGTGCGGCCGGCACCGGCAAGGCGTCGAGTTGCGTCTGGGTCAGTTTTGCCAGCGGGAAGTCCGACGGCGTCAGACCGCCGGCCCCTTCCTGCAGGCAATGTTCGATCAGGCTTTGCAGCTCACCGACGTAAGCATCGGCCAGATCGTGGATGGTCTGCGCGTCATAACGCTCGGCGCTGAAGGTCCAGCGCAGGAGCAATTCGCCGCCATACACCTGACTGTCGACGCTCAGCTCGTTCGGCAACGGCGCCTGCGGATCGTGGGCGGCACCGACCGGCTCATCGAGCGGACGGAACAGCGCATCGCTGGCAAAACTCTGGTCGAACTGGCCGAGGTAATTGAAGGTGATCGGCGCGCTCGGCAGCGTAGCCATGCTTTGCCGGCAACCGTCATCGGCGAGATAGCGCAGCACGCCATAACCGAGACCTTTGTGCGGCACGGCGCGCAGTTGTTCCTTGATCGCCTTGATCGAAGCGCCCTGCCCGGCGGCCTCTTCGATGGTGAATGGAGTCAGGCGCAGCGGGTAGGCGCTGGTGAACCAGCCGACCGTGCGGGTCAGGTCGATCTCGTCGAACAGGGTTTCGCGACCGTGGCCCTCCAGTTGAATCAGTGCCGACGGCTGGCCGCTCCAGCGGCACAGCACGCGGGCCAGTGCGGTCAGCAGCAGGTCGTTGACCTGGGTGCGGTACGCGCTCGGCGCCTGTTGCAGCAACTGCCGGGTACGCTCGGCATCGAGGCGCACGCTGACGGTTTGCGCATGACGATTCTGCCCGCCGCCCTGCGGATTCTCGCAAGGCAGGTCAGCGCTCGGGCCGGCCAGTTGCGCTTGCCACCAGCTCAATTCTTCACGTAGAGATTCGCTGCCAGCGTAGGCCTGCAAACGCGCGGCCCAGTCCTTGAAGGCGCTGGTTTTCGCCGGCAGTTTCAGCGGCTGTGCAGCGTCGAGTTGGCGATACGCCGTTTGCAGATCGTCGAGCAGCACGCGCCAGGAAACACCGTCGACCACCAAGTGTTGGATGGCGATAAACAGGCGTTGCTGCGCATCGGCGCCATCGACCAGCACCGCGCGCAGCAACGGGCCATTGTGCAGATGCAGACTGCGTTGCGCGTCGGCGAACAGGCCTTCGCACTGTTCCAGGGAATCGACGCTGAATTGCCACAGCACATCCTCATCCGTCAGCACTTGATGCGTTGCTCGCCATACGCCATCGGTTTCGCTGAAACGCAGACGCAGTGCATCGTGCTGCTCGATCACCGCCAGCAAAGCCTGGCGTAAACGTTGCGGCGCGAGCGGCACAGTCGGTTCCAGCAACAGCGCCTGATTCCAGTGCTGACGCTCGGGGATATCCGTATCGAAGAACCAGTGCTGAATCGGTGTCAGACGCGACTCGCCGTCGACCAGACCTTGCTCGGCAGTCACTTGCTGCGTGCGACTGGCGACTGCAGCGAGGGTCTGCACGGTCTGATGCTGGAACAGATCACGCGGGCTGAAGTGAATACCCTGCTGACGCGCGCGGCTGACCACTTGAATCGACAAAATCGAATCACCGCCGAGTTCGAAGAAGTTATCGCTGAGACCGACCTGCCTGACGTTGAGCACGTCGCACCAGATCTGCGCGAGGGTCTGCTCCAGCGCGTTGCTTGGCGCGACGTAGTCCTGCCGATTGAGCTGCGGATCCGGTGCCGGCAAGGCGCGGCGGTCGAGTTTGCCGTTGGCGGTCAGCGGCATGCTCGCCAGCAGTATGAGGTGGGTCGGCACCATGTAATCCGGCAGTTGCGCCTTGAGGTGAGTCTTCAGTGCCTCGCGCAGTTCCGCTTGTTGCGCCTGATTTTGCTCGGCTACGTCGGTCACCAGGTAACCCACCAGTTGCTTGCCACTCGGTGCGTCCAGCGCCAGCACTACGGCTTCGCGGATAGAAGGGTGATCGAGCAGGCGCGTTTCGATTTCGCCCAGCTCGATACGGAAACCACGGATCTTCACCTGATGGTCGATCCGGCTTAGATACTCGACCAGACCATCGGCACGTTGGCGCACCAGGTCGCCGGTGCGATACATGCGTCCGCCATCAGCGGCAAACGGGTCAGCGACGAAACGCTCGGCGGTGATGCCCGGACGGTCGTGATAGGCCTGGGCCAGACCGGCGCCGCCAACGAACAATTCACCGGTCGCACCTTGCGGCACCAACGCCAGGTCGGCGTCGAGAATGTACGCGACCCGCGCGCCGATCACGCTGCCGATCGGCACACTGCCGGCGCCCTCTTCCAGCACCTGCGGCGCCAGACTGGCCAGCGGCATGACCACGGTTTCGGTCGGGCCGTAGGCGTTGAAGAACTGCGCCGGTTGGAACGCCGCGCGGATGCGCTGCAGATGCTCGCCGGTCAGCGCTTCGCCGCCGGTGATGATCATCCGCACCGGCAGGACTTGGTTCTGTGTCGCGAGAAACTGCGCCAACTGGCTGCCGTAGCTCGGCGTGAAACCGAGGACGTTGATTCGATGCGTGCGAATCAAGCCGCAGATTTCTTCCGCGTCCCACTGGCCCTGCGCCCGCAACACCACCTGCGCACCGCTGAGCAGCGGCACCAGCAGACGTTCGGTGGCAGCGTCGAAGTTGATCGAATAGAAATGCAGTTCACAATCGTCCGGGCGCATGCCGAAGCGTTCGATCACGGCCTGGCAGTGCATGGCGATTTCGCCGTGGGAGACCACCACGCCTTTCGGTTTGCCGGTCGAGCCCGAGGTGTAAATCAGATAAGCCTGATGTTGCGGCAGGCTGATGAACGGCAACTCGCTGGCCGGGTAGTCGGCCAATGCCGGGCTGTCATCTTCCAGGCACCAGCGCGCCACGCTTGGCGGCAACTCGCCGAGGGCTTCGAACATCGCCCGATCGCTGAGCAGCAGGCCGATGCGACTGTCTTCGATCATGTAGTGCAAACGGTCGAGCGGGTATTCCGGATCCAGCGGCACATAGGCGCCACCAGCCTTGAGAATCGCCAGCAGGCCGATGACCATTTCCAGCGAACGCTCCAGCGCCAGACCCACCCGCACTTGCGGGCCGACCCCGCGTTCGCGCAGCGCCCAGGCCAAGCGATTGGCGCGGGCATCGAGCTCGGTGTAGCTCAGGGTCTGCCCGGCGAACGTCAGCGCTGGCGCGTCTTTACGCGCCAGTGCCTGTTCGGCAAACAGATGATGGATGCACTGATCGAGACGATGCTCGCCCGGCTCGATGCCGAGGCTGTCGAGCAGTTGCTGTTGCTCAGGCTGATCGAGCAACGGCAATTCGCTGAGCCGTTGCTGCGGATTGGCGATCAACGCTTCAAGCAGGTTGCGCCAATGCCTGGCCATGCGCGCGATGGTCGGTTCGTCGAACAGATCGGTGCTGTAGGTCAGGCAGCAACCGAGGCGATGGTCGAGGTCGGTGACTTCCAGATTGAGGTCGAACTTGGTCGCCCGCGCATCGTTGGCCAGATACTCGACGGTCATGCCGGCCAGCGTGCGGCTCTGCTGGAATTCCCAGCGCTGGACGTTGCACATCACCTGGAACAGCGGGTTGTAAGCGGCGCTGCGCGGCGGCTGCAAGGCTTCGACCAGATGATCGAACGGCAGATCCTGATGGGACTGGCCTTCGATCACCGTGTGGCGCACTTGCTCGAACAATTCGCCGACCGACATCTGCCCGTCGAGCTGGCAACGCAGCACCTGGGTGTTGAGGAACGCACCGATCAGACCTTCGCTTTCCGGGCGGATGCGGTTGGCCACCGGCGCGCCGATGCGCAGGTCGGTCTGGCCGCTGTAGCGGTAGAGCAACGTGGCGAGTGCGGCAGTCATGGTCATGAACAGGGTCAGACCGTTTTGCGCGTTGAACGCCCGCACCCGCGCGGCGAGATCGTCGCTCAGATCGAAACGGAACAGCTCGCCCTGGTGGCTTTGCACCGGTGGACGCGGACGGTCGCCGGGCAATTCCAGCAGCGGATGTTCGCGACCCAGTTGTGCAGTCCAATAGTCGAGTTGGCGCTGACGCTCGCCGGATTCCAGCCACTGGCGCTGCCAGACGCTGTAGTCGAGGTATTGCACCGGCAGCGGCTCGAGCGGTGATTCGCGCTCATCGACGAACGCTTCGTACAACGCGCTGAGTTCACGGGCAAAGATGTCCATCGCCCAGCCTTCGGTGACGATGTGGTGCAGGGTCAGAACGAAGTAATGCTCGTGCTCGGCAGTCTTGACCAGACAGGCGCGCAGCAGCGGGCCGGTTTCCAGGTCGAACGGCTGGTGCGCTTCTGCATCGGCCAGTTGCTGGACTTGTTGTTCACGCACAGCCGCCGGCAGGCTGGAGAAATCCTTCCAGCCCATGCGCACGCCGGTCTCGGCATGCACTTGCTGGCGGGCGACACCGTCAACACTTGGGAACGTTGTGCGCAGGGTTTCGTGACGCAGGATCAGCGCCTGCAACGCGGCCTCGAAATGCTCGACATGCAGCACGCCACGCAGGCGCGCCATGCCACCGACGTTGTACGCCGGGCTGTCCGGTTCCATCTGCCAGAGGAACCACATGCGCTGCTGCGAATAGGACAACGGCACCGCTTGGCTGCGATCGACTTTGCCGATCGGCAACTGTTGGTTGGTGCGGCCGCTGGCCTGGATCTGGCGGATCTGTTCGGCGTAATCGCCCAGTTCGCTGTGCTCGAACAGCGTGCGCAGCGGCAGTTCGACGTCACAGGCCTGACGTGTGCGGGAGATGATCTGAGTGGCCAGCAGCGAGTGACCGCCGAGGGCAAAGAAATCGTCGCTCAGGCCAATCTGATTGAGGCTGAGCACTTCACGCCAGATGGCGGCGATTTGTTGCTCCAGTTCGCTGACCGGTTCGACGTGTTCACGCACCTGCCATTGCGGTTCAGGCAAGGCGCGGCGGTCGAGTTTGCCGCTGGGGCTCAGCGGCATCGCGTCGAGGCGCAGCAGTTGCGCCGGGACCATGTACTCCGGCAGCTCGGCGGCCAAGGCGACTTTCAGGCGAGCGATTTGCTCATCGGCATCTTCAGGCAAATCGGTTGTCGTGAAGTAGCCGATCAGTTGCCCACCGGCAGCGGTTTCGCGCACCAGCACCACGGCTTGGGCGACGCCCTCCTGAGCGAGCAGCCGCGCCTGGATTTCTTCCGGCTCAACCCGAAAGCCGCGCAGCTTGACCTGCTGATCGAGACGGCCGAGGTATTCGATCACACCGTCGGAGGTCCAGCGCGCACGGTCGCCAGTGCGGTACAAGCGGGCGCCCTGCTCGCCCGATGGATCGACGACAAAACGTTCAGCGGTCAACGCCGGACGGCCGAGATAGCCACGGGCCAGACCGCTGCCGCTGATGCACAGCTCACCCGGCACACCGGCCGGAACCGGGTTGAGATCGGCATCGAGGATGCGGCAGATCACGTTGCCCAGCGGCCGGCCAATCGGCGAGCGCTCGCCATCGGCACTGGTGCAATGCCAGTGCGTGACGTTGATCGCAGTTTCAGTCGGGCCGTAACGGTTGTGCAGTTGCACCGCCGGCAGTTGCGCGAGGACGCGATTGCGCAGTTCGGCCGGCAGTGCTTCACCGCCGGAGAATACCCGACGCAGGCTGGTGCATTCGGCGCTCAGCGGTTCATCTATGAACAGCGAGAGCAGCGGCGGCACAAAGTGCAGCGTGGTCACGCCATGTTCTTGAACCAGTTGCGCGATGCGATGGGGATCGCGGTGTTCGCCGGGGCCGGCGAGCAGCAGACGCGCGCCAGTGATCAGCGGCCAGAAGCATTCCCACACCGAGACGTCGAAACTGATCGGCGCTTTTTGCATCAGCACGTCGGTTTCATCGAGGGCGTAGGTGTTCTGCATCCATTGCAGGCGCTCGGCCAGCGCTGCGTGAGTATTGCCGACGCCTTTCGGTTGCCCGGTGGAACCCGAGGTGTAAATCACGTAGGCGAGATTGTCGCCGTGCAAATGCAGGCCCGGTGCATGGCTCGGCCATTTTTCCAGGTGCAACGCGTCCATGGCGATCACACTGACACCGTCGCTGGCTGGCAGGCGCTCAAGCAGTTCGGTCTGGGTCAGGAGCAGTTCGACGCCACTGTCGCTGAGCATGTACGCGAGGCGCTCGGCCGGATATTCCGGATCAAGCGGCACATAGGCGCCGCCAGCCTTGATGATCGCCAGCAGACCGATCAGCAGTTGCGGCGAACGCTCGGCGGCGATGGCCACGCACACGTCCGGGCCGACGCCTTTGTCGCGCAGGTAATGGGCGAGCCGGTTGGCTTGCGCGTGCAGCTCGGCAAAATCCAGGCTACCGGTCTCCCACGCCAGCGCGGTGCGGTGCGGGGTTTTATGCAGTTGCTGGTCGAGCAGCTCCGGCAGCCACTGTTGCGCCGCGGTGCACGGTGCGACGCTCCAGTCCTTCTGCTGGTGTTGCTCGCTGGCGGTCAACAGGCGCAGATCGCCGATGGCCTGCTGAGGCCGTTCGCAGACTTCGCTGAGCAGATTGTGGAAATGCTCGGCCAGTCGCTCGATGGTCGCGGCGTCGAACAGTTCGCTGGCGTAGTCGAACGACAAGCTCAGACGTCCGTTGCGGTCTTCTTCACTGTGCAATTGCAGATCGAACTTGGCCTCGCGGCTGTGCCACGACAGCTCTTCGGCGAGCAGACCGGGCAAGCGCTTGAGTGCACCGAGGTCGCGCTGCTGATGGTTGAACATGACCTGGAACAGACCCTGTTCGCGGGCCTGCGGGAACGCTTCAAGCAGTTGCTCGAAGGGCAGATCCTGATTGTCCTGGGCACCGAGTGCGGCCTGGCGCGTCTGGCTCAGCAACTCGGCAAACGGCAGGCGCGAATCGACGTGCGCACGCAGTACCTGGGTGTTGATGAAGAAGCCGATCAGGCCCTGGGTTTCCAGGCGCGGGCGGTTGGCATTGGGTACGCCGATGCGAATGTCGCGCTGACCACTGTAGCGATGCAGCAGGCTCTGCAACGCGGCGAGCAGGAGCATGAACGGGGTGGCTTGGTGCGCCTGCGCGGTCTGGCGGATCGCCTCGCTGAGCTGGGCACTCAGGCGCACGCTGTGGCGCGCAGCGCTGTGGTTTAGTCTGGCCGAGCGTGGATGATCGGTAGCCAGCTCCAGTGTCGGATGCTCATCGCCCAACTGCGCTTTCCAGTACGCCAGTTGCCGCTCGCCCTCACCTTGCGCCAGCCATTGCCGCTGCCAGTTGCCGTAGTCGGCGTATTGCGTGGGCAGCGCTGCCAGGTTTGCCGTTGTACCCTGCGCAGCGGCGGCGTAGAGGCGCGAGAACTCGTCGAGGAGAATATTCAGCGACCAGCCGTCGGCGATGATGTGGTGCATCGTCACCAGCAGTTGATGTTCTTCATCGTCAAGACGCACCAGGGTCACCCACAGCAACGGGCCTTTTTCCAGGTCGAACCGAGTGCGCGCCTGGTCTTCGCGAATCTGCTCGGCCCGGGCTTCACGCTCGGCCGCTGGCAGGTCGCTGATGTCGATCAATTGCAGATTGAATTCGGCGGTGGCGAGCACTTGCTGCAATGCCACTCCGTGGCGTTCGAAGAAACGCGTGCGCAGGGATTCGTGGCGTTCGATCAGTTGCTGGAAGCTGCTGCGCACGGCGTCTTCGTCCAGCTCCCCACGCAGGCGCAGGCCACCGGGAATGTTGTAGGCGCTGCTGTGCGGGTCGAGCTGCCAGGTGATCCACAGACGATTTTGTGCCAGCGACTGCGGCATCGCCTCGCTGCGCGACAGCGCGGTGATTGCACCCTGGGCGCTGCCGCCGTCCTGTTGTTGCTGCGCCACAGCGGCGGTGAAGGCGGACAGAGTCGGCGCTTCAAAGAGCAGGCGCAGACTCAGCTCTACACCGAGTTTTTCGCGAACCCGCGCGACCACTTGCGTCGCGGCGATCGAATTGCCGCCGAGCAGGAAAAAGTGATCGTCGGCGTTGACCTGCTTGACGTTGAGTTGCTCGGCCCAGACTTGCCCGATCAACGTTTCGAGATCCGACGTGCTGCGGGTCGCGGTCTGGGTTTCGGCAGCGGTCGACGGGAACAGCGCATAGCTGTCGAGGCTGCCCTCGGCCAGACGATTGCGGCATGCCGAGCGCTGCAGTTTGCCGCTGGAGGTTTTCGGCAAAGCGCCCGGATTGAGCAGCACCACCACGCTTGGGGCTTGCTGATACGCCTCGGCGACGGCTTGGCGAATGGCTTTGATCAGCGCTTGCGGCGGGAGGATTTTCTGCACGCTGCGGCTGATTTCTGCGGCGATGCCAATGCCCTCTTCACCGTCGTCAGTGACTGCGAAGGCTGCGACGCGGCCCTTGCGCACAACTTCGACTTCGCGTTCGACGGTCTGCTCGATGTCCTGCGGATAGAGGTTGTGCCCGCGGACGATGAGCATGTCTTTCAGACGCCCGGTGACGAACAATTCGCCGTCACGGACAAAGCCCAGATCACCGGTGCGCAGCCAGGTGCGGCCGGCGTGCTGAACGAAGGTCTTGGCGCTGGCTTCGGGATTGCGCCAATAGCCGTGGGCAATGCTCGGGCCGGCGGCCCAGACTTCACCGACCGCGTTGTCCGCCAGTTCCTTGAGCGTATTCGGTTCGACGATCAGCACCGCGTGTTCCGGCTGGCTGGTGCCACAGCTCATGATCGCGCTGCCGTCGCCCGGCTCGGCGCGGTTTTGCGCCAGCGCCTGATCGTTCACGCGCAGCGCCGGGATGCCGTTGCCGCGCGGCGTGCCGGCGACAAACAGGGTCGCCTCGGCCAAACCGTACGAAGCCATGAAACTCTGTTCACTGAAACCGCAGGCAGCGAATTTCTCGGCAAAGCGTTCGAGGGTATCGAGGCGGATCGGCTCGGAGCCGGAATAGGCCACGCGCCAACGGCTCAGATCGAGGCGTTCCAGCGCCGATTCGCTGACCCGCTCGCTGCACAGGCGGTAGGCGAAATCCGGCCCGCCGCTGATGGTGCCGCCGTATTCGGCGATCGCTTCCAGCCAGCGCAATGGCCGGCCGAGGAAGTATGCCGGCGACATCAGAATGCACGGCACGCCGCTGAAGATCGGCTGCAGCAGGCCGCCGATCAATCCCATGTCGTGATACAGCGGCAACCAGCTGACGATGACGTCGTCCGGGTTGACGTCGATGCCGAAACCGTGACGGATCAGCAGTTCGTTGGCGACCAGATTGCCGTGGCTGACTTGCACGCCCTTGGGCAGCGCGGTGGAGCCGGAGGTGTATTGCAGGAAGGCGATGTGCTCGGGCGGCAGGCTCGGCTCAATCCAGCGCTCGGCCAGTGCGCTGTCGAGGGTGTCGACGCACAACAGCGGCGGCGCGCCCTCGATTTGCTGCAAGGCATCGCGCAGGTCGGCGCTGGTCAGCAACAGCCTGGGCTCGGCGTCGGCGATGATCGACAGCAAGCGCTCCTGATGGTGACGCCGGGCGGATTCCGGCGGATAGGCCGGCACCGCAATAACACCGGCATACAGGCAGCCGAAAAACGCCGCGACGTAATCCGCGCCACTGGGGAACAGCAGCACCGCGCGCTCACCGAAACCGGCCTCGGCCTGCAATGCAGCGGCGATGGCGCGCGCGCGTTGATCCAGTTCGCGATAGCTGAGCACCACAGCCTGCTCCGGGTTTTCGGCGAGAAAACGCAAGGCCAGTCGGTCCGGCGTCAGGGCCGCACGACGCTTGAGGGCATGGACCAGGGTGCTGGGGAGTTCGAACGCGTCGGTCATGAGGTTTCCTGCCTGAATTCGGCTTGCAAGTGGAATCGGGTGGCTGCGTCACGCCTGTCGAGAGGCGTGCAGGGCGCGGTCTGTGCCGACCGCGCAAGGCATCGGAATGCGCTGTGGCCGGGGATCAACACCCGGAACCATTCACCAATGAGAACGGATGACGTCTTGAAATAATTAGTCGGCAGGCTCGACGTTCAACGGGGCCAGGCTGCGGCAGCGTGTCGCAGTTCGCAAAACACATCGACTCACAGCAGTACTTCTCTTTCTCATTTGACAATCATTATCATTCAACATAATTTGTCGCTCGATGTGTAGGACGGCGCCGTCCCCCAGGCCCTCCCACTAACCTATTGGCAGCAAGGTGATTTCCATGACGGAACAAGTATCCACAAGCAGGTGCGATTCACCGCTACTTCAGGCATTCGTCGACAATCGACTGATTCTGGTCAAGATTGCAGCCCGCATTACCGGCTGCAGGTCTCGTGCCGAAGACGTGGTTCAGGATGCGTTTTTCCGACTGCAATCGGCGCCGCCGATCACGTCGTCGATCAAGGCTCAGCTGAGCTACCTGTTCCAGATCGTGCGCAACCTCGCCATCGATCACTACCGCAAGCAGGCGCTCGAACAGAAATACTCAGGCCCGGAAGAGGAAGGCTTGAACGTGGTGATTCAGGGCGCTTCGCCGGAAACCTCGCACATCAACTTCTCGACCCTGGAACACATCGCCGATGCGCTGACCGAACTGCCCAGCCGCACCCGCTACGCCTTCGAGATGTATCGCTTGCACGGCGTGCCGCAGAAAGACATCGCCAAGGAACTCGGCGTATCGCCGACCCTGGTCAACTTCATGATTCGTGATGCGCTGGTGCACTGCCGCAAGGTGTCGGGCAGTCGGCGGGATGGGGTGATCGCGGGTCGTCGCTGAGACCGCGTCGTCTGATCAAAAAAGATCGCAGTCTTCGGCAGCTCCTACTTGAGAATGCATTCCTCTGTAGGAGCTGCCGAAGGCTGCGATCTTTTGCTTGATGCGATATCAGGCCAATGGGCACCGATCAAAAAACCGCTCCCGCCCCAGGATCATCAGCGCCGCGCGCTTGTGCGGGAAATCGAATTCCTTGTCGCAGTGGAAACACTGGTTGTGCATATGCCCGATCATCTTCGCGTTATCGGCACGCGGCTCGGCGACCACGCGCTGGGTGCGTGGGTCATCGAGAAATAGGTAATGCACCAGCGCCGATAACCAGCTCGCCACTTTGTGCGGGCCGCGATGGCTTTCCTCGCCGACCAGCATGTGAATCCCACGGTCGTAATCGCCGGCATCGTAGAACGGCGCGATGCGGTCTTCCTTGGCCCAATAGGCTTCGAAATAGGCGAATGGCTGATCGTCAAAACAGCCGATCAGCGTCAGCGTGTGCGGATCGGCATCGAGCTTGCTCAGGTATTCGCGATGCTGCTCAAGGCTGCCCTCCTCCTGCCAGAAGCTCGCCACGCGCGGACTGTTCTGCCAGCGATTGAAGCGCGACAGGTCTTCTTCGATTTCCAGCGTACGCAGGGAAATCCACGCGCCGAGCCGCGCATCGAAACGTCGATAGACTTCACCCCGCGGCTTCACCGGGCGCAGCGGATGGCGCTTGCCTTGGCTGATGACCATTTGCTGCGGATAGCAGCCGGTCAGTGAAGCGCCGAGCCATGGTTGCGGCAGTTGCCAGAACAGCGTGCGCTCGCAGCGATATTCGCCGGCCACTTCGGTATTGATCAGTAAACCGCTGAGCAATGCCTCGGTGGGCGGTTGGTCGAGTTGCCAGGTCAACTGCTGACACGCCGGGTCACGGGCGAACAACCAATAGCAGGCCGCCCACAAAGCTTGCCCGGGCGGCAGGGCGAAACGCTCGTCGAGCTGGATCGGGCCTTTGCCCTCGCGGTCGAGACGCAGCCGAATCAACGGCTGACCGTCCAGGCTCAGGCTCAAGCGGCTCTCGGTGGCATCAGCGATCAATTGACTGCCCGAGGGCAAAGCCAGGGCAGTCAGGTCATTCAGATTGGACATGGGTCGGGCTCACGTAATCGTCGACAGTTCTACGAAGTGACGTGAGCCGGGAGGGGAAATTTAAGCGCGGGACGAAAACCGCACCTCAGTGCTGAGGCACCGGCACCACCGCAATCCGGTACGGATCGAAGATCCTCAGCAATTCCCCGTTGTCGCGCAGCCCTTGCAGCAGCTTGCCGAAAGCTTCGCCAGTGATCGGAGCACTTGTGCGCAGAATCGCGTAGTGGTGATAGATCTGATCGGTACGCTGCGAGGGCAGCAAGGCATCGCGGACCTTTTCGTTGCGCAGCAGGTAATCGAACAGATAGGAACGGGTCACCAGAGCAATGTCGGCGCGTCCGCGCAGGACCATCAGCAGGTTGCTGTCGTGGGAATAGGTCAGCGTGGCGTTGTAGTTTTTCGCGAGATATTTCGGGTCGGCGTTGAAGTTGGCAAATTCGTAGTGATAACCGCTGAACAACGCCAGACGCTTGCCCGAAAGGCTGGAGAAATAGCTCTGCTGGCGGCCTTCTTCGCGTTGCGCGACGAAAATCTCGGCGTCTTCCAGGCCCATGTCGACGTCATCGTGGGGAATGTCTTTCCAGCCCCACTCGGGGTTTTCGAAGATCGCCATGTCGATGCGGCCCTGCTTGAAATCACCGAAGCGGCGCGGGATCGACGTTGGCACCAGGACGAACTGATAGTCGCTCTGCGAACTGTTCAGCGCCTCGATCAATTGCGGCAACAGGCCGGTGTCGGCGCCGTTTTCCGGGCGAATCGTATAGGGCGGAAAATGCGCGGCGCCGACCCGGACCAATTGCGCTGACTGAACGGGCAATACCCATAACGCAGCCAGCGCAGCGAGCATCAGCCCGGCGGCTGTCCGAATTGGCGAAGACTTCAAAACACCCCACTCCCCGAAAAAAAATAGCGATCAATGCATTCAAGCTAGGCGGTTTCGCCGACTTAGCCAGTTTCCCGGCCGGTCCGACAACCGTTCAACGCGCTTCGAGGACCAGAATCAGCGCTTCATCGGCGAGTTGATCGAGGCTCAAACTGCCGCCGGCACGGAACCAGGTGGTGGTCCAGGACAGTGCGCCGGTGAGGAAACGTCGGGTAATAAAAACGTCGCCGCGAATATAACCGGCGTCCTTGGCCTCGCCCAGAACCTGCAGCCAGATGTCTTCATAAACGTCACGCAAAGCGAGGACTTTAGCCTGGCCGTCTTCGGACAATGAGCGCCATTCATACACCAGCACCGCCATCGCTTCGCCGCTGCCGCCCATGATCGACTGCAACTCGCAACGAATCAGTGCCAGGACTTTCTCGCGCACGTCGTTTGCCTCGGCCAGGGCTGCGCGCATCAACGCGGTGTTGTAGCGTATGGTTTCCTCCATCACCGCGCGGAGGATTTCATCCTTGCTTTTGAAGTGATGAAAAATGCTGCCCGACTGAATGCCCACGGCGCTGGCCAGATCGCGCACCGTGGTGCGCTCGTAGCCTTTGTTGCGAAACAGGTGAGCCGCCACTTGCAGCAATTTGCCACGGGCGCTGTCCGGGTCGGTCAACTGGCCTGACTCGACCAGTTCGCGCATGACCCGCAGGGCTTTTTGCTCGTCCACCCGTTCTCTCCTACAGTCGATCAGTGTGTTGCCCCCTGTAACCGCAGGGTTGCGCGCAATTTAAGCCGCGCGCGGGCACCAAGCAAGCGCTTGGGCAGAAGAATGTTTCCCCTGTTTACAAACCAAGCGCTTGCTTGGTAGCCTCCAGACACTTCTGTCGCAGGTCCCTGAGTCGGAGATAAAAATGCCAACCACCGTGCGTATCGGCTGCGCCAGCGCCTTTTGGGGCGATACCTCCACCGCTGCCGCCCAACTGGTGACGGGCGGAGACCTCGATTATCTGGTGTTCGATTATCTGGCCGAGATCACCATGTCGCTGATGGCCGGCGCGCGTCTCAAAGACCCGCAGGCCGGGTACGCCGGCGACTTCATCGAAGTGCTGACGCCGCTGCTGACGCAACTGGCCGAACAGCAGATCCGCGTGATCAGCAATGCCGGCGGCGTCAATCCGCAGGCTTGTGCGGCGGCCCTGCAAGCGGCGTGCAACCAGGCCGGGGTCAAGTTGAAGATTGCCGTGTTGCTCGGTGATGACCTGCAGGGACACCTCGAAAACCCCGCCGACATCCGCGAAATGTTCAGCGGCGCCCCGCTTCCACGCGTGTGCGTGTCGACCAATGCTTATCTCGGCGCGCCGGGGATTGTCGAAGCGTTGCGTCTGGGTGCCGACATCGTCATTACTGGTCGGGTGGTCGACAGCGCCGTGGTCAGCGCAGCGCTGGTCCATGAATTCGGCTGGTCGTGGCATGACTACGACAAACTCGCCCAGGCCGCGCTGGCCGGGCACATCATCGAATGCGGCGCGCAATGCACCGGCGGCAATTTCACCGACTGGCGCGAGGTACCGGATTACGAGCACATCGGTTTTCCGATCGTCGAAGTCAGCGCCGATGGCCAGTTCCTCGTCAGCAAACCGGAAGGCTCCGGCGGGCTGGTCACGCCGCTGACGGTCGGCGAGCAGATGCTCTATGAAATCGGCGATCCGCAGGCTTACTTGCTACCCGACGTGGTCTGCGACTTCACTCAGGTCAAACTCCAGCAGCAAGGCAAAAACGTCGTGCAGGTGCACGGTGCCAAAGGCCTCCCGCCCACCGACAAATACAAGGTCAGCGCCACTTATCCGGACGGTTTTCGCTGCACCGCCAGTTGCCTGATGGCCGGCATCGACGCAGTGGACAAGGCGCGGCGGGTCAGCCAGGCAATCATCGACAAGACCGCCGAGATGTTCAGCCTGCGCGGCTGGGCGCCCTACAGCGAAACCCACGTCGAACTGCTCGGCAGCGAAGCCACCTATGGCCCCCACGGTCAGCGCCGCGACAGCCGCGAAGTGGTGATCAAAATCGCCGTGCGGCATCCCGACAAACGTGCGCTGGTGCTGTTTTCCAAAGAGATCGCCCAGGCTGCGACCGGTATGGCGCCTGGCTTGACCGGCATCGTCGGCGGTCGCCCGAGCGTTTATCCAGTCATCCGCCTGTTCTCGTTTCTCATCGAAAAAAGCGCCTGCACCCTGCATGTAGACATGGCTGGCGAGCGCCATTCGTGTGCCCTGCCCGCCTTGGTCGCTCTGGACAGTGCAGATTTGCCGGTCGCCCAGCATCCGCCCAAACCCCAGGGCCGCGCCGATGCCAGTGTGCCGCTGGTGAAACTGGCGGTGGCGCGCTCCGGCGACAAGGGCAACCACAGCAACATCGGCGTGATGCCGCGCCATCCCGATTACCTGCCGTGGATCGCCGAAGCGCTGACAACTTCGGTGGTGGTCGAGTGGATGCGCCACGTCCTTGATCCAGTGCTCGGGCGTGTTGAACGCTGGTACCTGCCCGGCACCCACAGCCTCAACTTTCTCTTGGAAAACGCCCTCGGCGGTGGCGGTGTCGCCAGTCTGCGCATCGACCCGCAGGGCAAAGCCTTCGCCCAGCAATTATTGGAAATCCAGATCCCGGTGCCGCAGAGCATCGCCGAACAGCTCGACTAGAGGATGGTGTGCATGGCTTACGCGTCGATTTTTCGCGCCGATCTGTTCCGCGGCCAGAACCTGATTGTCACCGGTGGCGGCAGCGGCATCGGTCGCTGCACCGCCCATGAACTGGCGGCGCTCGGCGCCCATGTGCTGCTGGTCGGGCGCAAGCCGGAAAAGCTTGAAAAGGTCGCCGCCGAAATCACCGAGGACGGCGGCAGCGCGCACTGGAAGGCTTGCGATATCCGCGATGAAGAAGCAGTCAAGCAACTGGTCAAAGAGCTGATCGCCGAACACGGGCCGATTCACGGTCTGGTCAACAACGCCGGGGGTCAGTACCCGTCGCCGCTGGCGTCGATCAATCAGAAGGGTTTCGAAACCGTGTTGCGCACCAATCTGGTCGGCGGTTTTCTGATGGCCCGCGAAGTGTTCAACCAGTCGATGAGCAAACACGGCGGCAGCATCGTCAACATGCTCGCCGACATGTGGGGTGGCATGCCCGGCATGGGCCACTCCGGCGCCGCGCGTTCGGGCATGGACAACTTCACCAAGACTGCCGCGTTCGAGTGGGGCTATGCCGGGGTGCGGGTCAACGCTGTGGCACCGGGCTGGATTGCGTCCAGCGGCATGGACACTTACGAAGGCGCCTTCAAAGCAGTGATCCCGACGTTGCGCGAGGATGTGCCGCTCAAGCGCATCGGCACCGAGTCGGAAGTCAGTGCGGCGATCGTGTTTCTGCTCAGCCCGGCGGCGGCGTTCATCAGCGGCACCACGGTGAAAATCGACGGCGCCGCCAGCCTTGGCAGTCGCGCCTGGCCGCTGCACAAGGCCAGCCACAGCGAATCCTTCAACGGCTTTCACCGCGCCTATTTACCAGAAGTGTTGCGTCCCGACGTGCCCAAGGACGAGGAATAAGCCATGGCGCAGATTCAGTCGCAACTCGACCCGCACAGCGAAGCGTTCGCGCGCAACCGCGCCGCCATGCTCGCCGCCATCGAGCAGGTCCGGCAGCTTGAACAGAAGCTGCTGGACAAGGCCGCCGAAGCCAAAGACAAATTCAGCAAACGCGGGCAACTGTTGCCCCGCGAGCGTCTGAACCTGTTGCTCGATCCTGGCGCGCCGTTCCTCGAACTGGCCAGCCTCGCCGGCTACAAGTTGCACGACGACAAGGACGGCAGTTCGGCCGGTGGCGGGCTGATTGCCGGCATCGGTTACGTCTGCGACATTCGCGCGATGGTGGTCGCCAACAACAGTGCGATCAAGGGCGGCACGATCTCGCCGAGCGGTCTGAAAAAATCCCTGCGCCTGCAACAGATCGCTCGGGAAAACAAATTGCCGATGATCACCCTCGCTGAAAGCGGCGGTGCCAATCTCAATTACGCGGCGGAGATTTTTGTCGAAGGCGCGCGCAGTTTTGCCAATCAGGCGCGCATGTCGGCCATGGGGTTGCCGCAGATCACCGTGGTGCACGGCTCGGCCACCGCGGGCGGCGCTTATCAACCGGGTTTGTCGGATTACGTGGTGGTGGTGCGCGGCAAGGCCAAGCTGTTCCTCGCCGGCCCGCCATTGCTCAAAGCGGCGACCGGCGAAGTGGCCAGCGATGAGGAGCTGGGTGGCGCCGAGATGCACGCGCAGGTCGCCGGTACCGCCGAATATCTCGCCGAGAACGATGCTGACGGCGTACGTCAGGTGCGCGAAATCATGCGCATGCTGCCATGGAATGCACAGCTGCCATGGCAGCCGGAGGCGCAATTCAAAGAACCGCTCTACCCCGTCGATGAACTGCTCGGGTTGATCCCGGACGATGCGAAAAAGCCCTACGACGTGCGCGAAATCATCGCGCGGATCGCCGATGAATCGGATTTTCTCGAGTTCAAGGGCGAGTTCGATCAACAAACCATCTGCGGCCAATTGAAAATCCAGGGCCGCGCCTGCGGCTTCATCGGCAACAACGGCCCGATCACCCCTCAAGGTGCGAGCAAGGCGGCGCAGTTCATCCAGTTGTGCGACCAGAGCCAGACGCCGCTGCTGTTTTTCCACAACACCACGGGTTTCATGGTCGGCACCGAATCGGAACAGCAAGGCGTGATCAAGCACGGCTCGAAACTGATTCAAGCGGTGGCCAACGCGCGGGTGCCTAAACTGACCATCGTCGTCGGCGGTTCCTACGGCGCCGGCAACTACGCGATGTGCGGGCGCGGTCTCGACCCGCGCTTCATCTTCGCCTGGCCCAACAGTCGCACCGCAGTCATGGGCGGTGCGCAGGCCGGCAAGGTTTTGCGCATCGTCACCGAGGCCAAACAGCTCAAGGACGGCATCGAGCCCGATCCGAAAATGCTCGACATGCTCGAGCAGATGACCGCGCAGAAACTCGACAGCCAGTCCACCGCACTGTACGGCAGCGCCAACCTGTGGGACGACGGCCTGATCGACCCGCGCGACACCCGCACCCTGCTCGGTTACTTGCTGGATATCTGCCACGAAGCCGACAGGCGTGCGCTGCAACCCAACAGCTTCGGGGTCAGCCGCTTCTGACCGCCACGGATCCTACGGAGAACAACAACAATGATCTTCACCCCGGAACACGAAGCCCTGCGCCGCACCGTCCGCCAATTTGTCACGCACGAGATCAATCCGCACGTCGAAGAGTGGGAAAAGGCCGGGCGCTTTCCCATCCACGATATTTTCCGCAAGGCTGGCGAGCTGGGCCTGCTGGGCATTTCCAAACCGGAAAAATTCGGCGGCATGGGCCTCGATTACAGCTATTCGATTGTCGCCGCCGAAGAGTTCGGCACCATTCATTGCGGCGGGATTCCGATGTCGATCGGCGTGCAGACCGACATGTGCACTCCGGCACTGGCGCGTTTCGGCTCCGATGAACTGCGCGAAGAATTCCTCCGTCCGGCCATCACCGGCGAACAGGTAGGTTGCATCGGCGTTTCCGAAGTCGGCGCCGGCTCCGATGTCGCCGGGCTGAAGACCACGGCGCGCAAGGACGGCGACGACTACGTGATCAACGGCAGCAAGATGTGGATCACCAACTCGCCAAGCGCCGACTTCATCTGCCTGCTGGCCAACACCTCGGACGACAAGCCGCACATCAACAAGTCGCTGATCATGGTGCCGATGAACACGCCGGGAATCAGCCTCAGCTCGCACCTGGACAAGCTCGGCATGCGCAGCTCGGAAACCGCGCAGGTGTTCTTCGATAACGTGCGCGTGCCGCAGCGCAACCGCATCGGCCATGAAGGTGCGGGGTTCATGATGCAGATGCTGCAGTTCCAGGAAGAACGCCTGTTCGGCGCGGCGAACATGATCAAAGGCCTGGAATATTGCATCGACAGCACCATCGAGTACTGCAAGGAGCGCAAGACCTTCGGCAACGCGCTGATCGACAACCAGGTCATCCACTTCCGCCTCGCCGAATTGCAGACCGAAATCGAGTGCCTGCGTGCGCTGGTCTATCAGGCCACCGAGCAATACATCAAAGGCCAGGACGTCACGCGACTGGCGTCGATGGCCAAGCTCAAGGCCGGACGCCTCGGCCGCGAAGTCAGTGACAGCTGCCTGCAATACTGGGGCGGCATGGGTTTCATGTGGGACAACCCGGTGGCCCGCGCCTACCGCGATGTGCGCCTGGTGTCGATTGGCGGCGGCGCCGACGAAATCATGCTGGGCATCATCTGCAAACTGATGGGCATCCTGCCGGGGAAAAAGAAATGAGCGACCTGCCGGATTGCCAGACGCTGTTGCTGGAACTGCATGGCGGCGTGCTGCATATCACTCTCAACCGCCCGGACAGCCGCAACGCGATGAGCCTGCAAATGGTCGCCGAACTGCGCGCGGTGCTGGCGGCGATACGCGATGACCGTACGGTGCGGGCGTTGGTGCTCAGCGGTGCCGGCGGGCATTTCTGCGCCGGTGGCGACATCAAGGACATGGCCAACGCACGGGTGCAGGGCACGGAGGCTTACCGTGAGTTGAACCGGGCGTTCGGCGCGTTGCTGGAGGAAGCCCAGCACACGCCGCCAGTGCTGATCACTGTGCTGCAAGGCGCGGTGCTCGGCGGCGGATTCGGTCTGGCCTGTGTCAGCGATATCGCTTTGGCCGAGCACAAGGCGCAGTTCGGGTTGCCGGAAACCAGCCTCGGCCTGATCCCGGCGCAAATCGCGCCGTTTGTAGTGCAACGGATCGGCCTGACCGAAACCCGCCGACTCGCGCTGACGGCGGCGCGTTTCGATGGCGCCGAGGCGCAGCGATTGGGGCTGGTGCATTTCGTTGAACAGGATGCGCAAGCGCTGGCCGAACGGCTGGATGAAGTGTTGCAACAGGTGCTGCGCTGCGCCCCGCAAGCGAATGCGATGACCAAGAAATTGCTGTTGGCGAGTGCCGGGCAGCCGTCGAATGAATTGCTGGACGACGCGGCGCAGTGGTTCAGCGCGGCGGTGACTGGAGACGAAGGGATCGAGGGGACTATGGCTTTTGTGCAAAAGCGCAAACCGCGGTGGGTCAACTAAAAGCTTCGCGAGCAGGCTCGCTTGTATGGTTAGACTTGAAGGGGTGGTGGGACGAACA
>NZ_JARVSP010000038.1:0-39904 GCF_030209115.1 Pseudomonas sp. FR229a
ACTGGGATCGCGAAGGTCAGGCCGACGACAAGACCAGCTGCTGGCTGCGCGTCTCCAGCGCCTGGGCCGGCGCCCAGTACGGCGGCATCGCCATCCCGCGTATCGGCATGGAAGTGCTGGTCACGTTCCTTGAAGGCGACCCCGACCAGCCCTTGATCAGCGGCTGCCTGTACCACAAGGAAAACACCGTTCCCTATCCACTGCCGGCGAACAAGACCCGCAGCACCTTCAAGACCCTGAGCTCCATGGGTGGTGGCGGTTACAACGAACTGCGCATTGAAGACAAGAAAGGTCAGGAACAGATATACCTGCACGCCCAGCGCGACTGGGACGAAAACATCGAGCACGACCAGAAGATCCGCGTCGGCAACGAACGCCACGACACCGTCGAACAGAACAGCTACAGCGAATTCAAGGCCGAAGAACACCACACCGTCTACGCCGACCGCAAAGTCGAAACCCGCGCCAACGACCACCTCACCGTCGGCGTGAATCAGCACATCAAGATCGGCACCGGCCAGTTCATCGACGCAGGCCAGGAAATCCACCTGAGCAGTGGCATGAAAGTGGTCATGGAAGCCGGCGCCGAACTCACGCTGGTGGGTGGTGGCAGCTTTATCAAGATCGACGCTGGCGGCGTAACGATGAGCGGCCCGGTGATCAACATGAACTCCGGAGGCAGCCCGGGAAGCGGGACTGGTGCGGCGCCGTTGATGCCGGGACCTTTGAAACAGGCAGATGCAGATAAGGCTGGGCAGGTAGTGAAACCTTCACTCGGTTCGTTCAAGGCTCAATCGAAGGCGGGCGTCTTGTTGCCAACTCCGTCATGTCATCTGGATGCGAGCGGTCATTGCCCGATCCACCAACACGGTGCGTCGGCATGATTAACTCCATCGAATCGCCGTTCAAACAGTTCACGACGACAGGCGCGATGTGTCTGATTCTGGACAGAAGCTTTGACGCGGATCTGCTCAGTCACTTGTTCCAGAGTGACGAACAGTACCGCCCCAGCTGCCTTCCACTGTTCACCAACACCCCCTACGCAGACTTGCAGTCAGCAGGTCCATACGTCGTCCTGTATCCGCAGAGGCAGACAGTTGCTCCCTACGTCAATACGTTGCTGGAGCAGTCTGATGCAGGTTGCGTCGCCTGGTTAAGCGACTCCGCTTTGCTGGATCAGGGCGTGGAACACTGGCGCAGCTTGCTGACCGTGCGCACCGATGAAGAACCGCAACAGATGATGCGTTTCTTCGATCCGCGCTGGCTCGAACCGTTGCTGCTTGCACTCGACGAGAACGAAAGAGCGCAGTTCATGGGGCCGTTCAGCGCGCTGGCATGGCGTAACGAGATTGGCTGGCGCTTCTACGCAAAACCTCCTCACACCCCGCCGACGGCCAAACAGCCACCGGCATGGCTATACGTGGGCGAAGAACGTCAGGCATTGATCGAACAGGGCCGGCTCAGAGTCATCGCCACGCGCTTCGCGGACGATTACCGCGAGGTTCTGCCGACGGATGACAGCGTCGAGTTCGTTCATCGCCAGTTACTGGCCGCAAAAGATACGGGATACGAGCAGATGGCCGATCAGGAGCGCTGGCTTCGCGTAGCGATCCAGCGTGGCGACCGATTCTGGAAGCAGCCGCCCGCCACCGAGCTGCTCGCGCGTGACGACATAGCGCTCGGCGACAAGCTGACTCAACTGGAAAGCCTGTGAATCACAAGGACGATGAGCAATGAGCACCACCTACACCGTTAAGAGCGGCGACACTCTTGGCAGCATTGCCGCCGCCAACAAATGCTCCGTGGCCGATCTACGAGCGCTGAATCCGATCATCACCGACCCCAACCACATCAAGCCTGGATGGGCGCTGCAATTGCCGGCAGCCAAGGTTTTGCCGCCGCCGAAACACGCCGAGAACAAGAGCACCACAGCCGTCAAAGGCGCAGTCGAATGCAAGGATGAACTGGTCGACGTCATCCACATCACCGGCGACGAGCACTTTTACGTGCTGACGGAAAAAGAGTCTAAAGAGCTGCAGAAGCAATCCGACCTCGTCAAAAAGCTCATGGACGAGCTGCACCAGAATCTCGCCAAGGCGACCGAAGCCAGGCTGTGCGCCAAGACCAAAGATCCGCAAGCCAGTTGCACCTGCACACGCTGCGTCAAGAATGCCTGGAACGCCAAGGCTGAAGAAGCCGGGCTGCTGCAGCGCTCACCTCCGGTTGTGGCAAAACCGAAAGCTGTCATCGAGCGCAAGGAAGACCTGCAAGGCCAATTGGCGACGGTGCAGAAGGCCCGCGATTGGTATCAGCGTTACACGCCCCAGCCGGCTTTTGAAGGCAGCTATCTGGAAATCAACTGGGAAGGCTTGCGCGCGAAAAAAGTCGCTGAACTGAACGCCGAGATCCAATCGCTGCGCACCCGCATCGCCGCGCAAGGCAAAGCCGAAGCCGGCGACAGCTCCACCAGTGCCAACGGTGCGGCACCGGATCTCAAGCACGGCAAAGGCAAAGGTACCGAGACGCAGAAAGGCAAGCAGGTCAAAACCGGCATTACCGTCGTCGAGTACATATCCTTCAGCGACCCGACCCGGCGCCACTACATTCCAGTGCGCACCCGAGAAGAATTCACCTGGCGGGTTAAAGTGCCGACCACCGTGATGCGTGGCAAACCACTGGATAAAAATCTGGCCAAGGATTTGCTAAAGGACATTCGCACTGCTGTCAGCGATGGCCGTAAAACCAGCCCGCTGGGCAGCCTCGAGGCCAAGTTCACCTCTTGGACTAGCAAGGACGACAACCTGCTCAACGCCCTGCATAAAGAATGCTCGTGGACATCCAACGAAGCCGACTCGGCCAAATACGCCGTATCGGCCGAAGCCCACGCCTTCCGCTTCGCCGCCACGGCCAGCGCCGGGATCAACAGCTGGGAGCCCGGCAAAGGCAACGTCGAAGTCGGCGTCAAAGCCAGCGCCGCCATCTCGCTGGCTGAAGGCTCGATTGCGCTTAAAAGTTACTTTCCCGATCAGGGCGGTTACGTGGTGCGCATGCCCTACCGCAACGCCGAAGGCAAAGAAGTCGTCAGCGACATCGGCATCTTCCGCCTCGACGGCAAGGTCGAGCTATCGTGTTTCGCTGGCGCGACGGCCCAAGGCCAAGCTGGCGTCAAAGCCCAATACAAACCCAAGGAAGTAGAAGCCTCCGGGGCAACAGCGCTGCTAAGCCCGCCCGACATGGCCGTCGACAAAAAACGCGGTGGCAGCCTGGGACTGAAAGGCAACGCCTTTGCCGGCGTGCAAGGCGGCGGCACCGTCACCGGCACGTTGAAGTGGCTTGATTCGACCAAACAAGGGGTCGGCAAGATCGTCGCAGGACAGGCGAACGACAGCGGCAGCACAGACTGGTCCGGCCTGGTCGAGATCAAGGCTGAAGGAAACGCGGCGCTGGGTATTGGGGCTAGTTTTGATTTTGGGATTGAGATCACCAATAACCGTTTAGCAATAAATTGCAAAGCGAGTCTGGTTTTCGGACCTGGCGCAGGAGGTGGTTTCGGTACAGCAGTCGACCTCGAGAAGATCGGTGACTTGATCTACGTCTTCTGCAATGCTCTATCAAAAGCAGATTTCCATTACCAGCTAGCAGTAACTAAAGAAGCT
Source organism: Pseudomonas sp. FR229a (assembly GCF_030209115.1). Lineage (NCBI taxonomy): Bacteria > Pseudomonadati > Pseudomonadota > Gammaproteobacteria > Pseudomonadales > Pseudomonadaceae > Pseudomonas > Pseudomonas sp. FR229a. Next base: position 3,657 of record NZ_JARVSP010000038.1, read on the forward strand.
TTTCAATACATGGCGGCAGGCCTGTTTAAAATCGCAACAAACCCAGGACAGTCTGTGAGTGAGGCATTTGAAGGTGGTTTCATCAAGATGTCGTTGTGGTGGAAAAGGCGCGAAGCCACAAAACAAGAGGCCCAACGCCTTGCCAAATATTTACTGAGCAATCAATCGATTAACATCAACAAAAAAATCATACCCTTGCATATGCTACCACCCGAGACAATTGGCCCCATGCTTCACTTATTAACTGAAAGTTTTGTAGAGTCATGGGCTGAGGATCAAGAAAAAGCAATCGTCCTTCTTCTTTCGCATTTACGCAGCTGGAAGCATTTCACTGAAGTATTGGAACATTGCTCTAAGGATGGCAGCAAAGTTAACGCCATGGACAGCCTGAACCGCTTAAACTCTCTGCTAGATGGCGCAGAGCAACAACAATTTAACCGTTTCATCGGAACATTGGCGGTGAATATTGATTCAGCGACGCAAGCTTATGGAACAATTGCATGGATGCCCGGTTTAGCTTGGCGCAAAGAGCGAACTCTTATGGCAGCTAGGCGTAGTAACCATTTCGACGGTCTGGCTTGAACAAAGGCGCCTGTAGCGCCTTTGTCCTTTATTATCATCTAAGCGGTTCGCCCGTTTGGACCGCACAACGGAATCCAGTTCCAGGATAGTAGGCGTCCTGGTCTGGATTATCGGGCCAGCGTCGTACAATCGGTGCAGCTGATAAAGGCGCCTCAGGATAATTGGAACCCCGTCTTACTTTTTCTGTTCCGGTACTTGGCCCTTGCGGATCATCAACGGGAGATTTTTTATAATAATCTCTATCGTACCAATCATTTACCCAGTCCGTCGCATTCCCGGACAAGTTAAAAATACCCAGAGGGGTTGGTGGAAATCGATCTACCGCAAATGTCCCACCTTCCCCTTCTAAGGGAAAGTTTTTACCAAAATTCAGACTTCCGTTGCTCGTCGGAAAAAGTATATGCAATCCGCGATTGCGTGCGGAGAACTCCCACTGGGCTTCAGTCGGAAGATCTACTGGGTAACCACTCAAATCGCCCACCCACTTACAAAAATCCTTCGCCTCTTGCCAGTGCTTCGTCGGTGCTGGCAGGTTGGGAGTGTACATGCTCTTTAAATCCGCTCTCTCGCGATATTCGGCGTCGAACAGTTCCCTGCCTTGCGTAGAAAAAAATACATCAAATTCGCCAATAGTCGTTTGATATTTAGAAATATAATACGAACTCAATTTAACCGGATGCACAAAGTCATCATTACCGTCACGGCTGATATTACAAAGCTGCTCCGGATCCTGCCCGCAAGGCCAGGTACAAACATCTTTTTCGTCGTATTCACAAATCCAGCCGAAGTCTCCCATATCAAACTGGCCACCTTCGACAAAGACCATGTTGTCAATCGACTGAACTACGGTATTGAGAACCTTGTCACGAAGCTCAGCCGAGAGATCGGGATATTTCGTTTTCACGGTAGCTGCGATGGCGGCCACCTTCTCGGGCGACAAGGTTTTGCTAGTCGGCAGCGAACCCGATTCAGCCTCACAGCCGACCAAGAGCATCAAGGCAGGAAGGGCAAGCACAAACTGACGTAACACAGGCAATATCCTTATTAGGTGCGTCTGAAGGACAAACATACCATCGCCCGGTAAGACTACAAAATTGCGAAGCCGTGATACCCATGTCTGCCCACTTCTGCCGATGACTTTTTTGGTCAACAGGTATTCCTCGAGCTGACCGACACCCGAAAGCCAGGTGGAATAACCTTTGGCTGCTCACCGAAGTGTTTCATGAAGGCAAACGGCCTCGGGAGCTCAACGTGTCGGCGACCAGCGACTCCACCGCGCAGAAAGATGATTCCCAGCAGGGCTAGCGCAACCACTTCCAGGCCACGTCGTGGACGTGCCGAACCGCCCGATCCTACGACGCTACGCCTACGACGCCAACGGCAATCTCGCCGGCATCGACGACAGCCGCAAAGGCAATCGCAGCTTTCACTACGATCCACTGGATCGCCTGATCAGCGTACGCGGCGCTATGCCAGAAAGCTTCGCCCATGACCCCGCAGGCAACCTGCTCAGCCAAAATGAACTGCCTGCGGCGAACCTCGCCACGTCAAAGGCAATCGCCTGCTGATGCAAGGCGATCGCCATAACGATTACGACGCCTATGGCAGCCTGATCCCGCACCGTTCAACCGTAGGAGTGAGCCTGCTCGCGATAGCGGGGTAACAGTCGGCGATGATGCGACTGAAAAGACGCCTTCGCGAGCAGGCTCGCTCCCACAGGTTTTGCGGATGACCGGAGTTCTGGGCACACGACAAAACCAATTGGTCGCAGCATGTATCGGAAAGCAATGTCGGATCTGAATAACCCCGCGTGATTTGATCAACCAATCTGATCCGCAAATTAAGCTTCACCTAAGCTTCCCCCGCTAGCATCCCGGCCCATGTACCCCGTCGTCTTGAGCCGTGGATGAGTCCCTCCGACATGAAAGCCTTCGATCTACCCTCCCAGCCGCAATCCAACTTCAGCCTCGTGCTGGTCAATTACAAAACCCCGGATATCACCCGCATGTGCCTGGAGCTGTTGCGCGAGCATGTTCAGGCGCAGGGCATTCCAGTGTGGGTGGTGGATAACGATTCGGCGGATGCCAGCCTTGATTACTTGCGTTCGCTGGACTGGATCAATCTGATCGAGCGGCCGTCGCCGGGCAAGGAAGCGGGGCATATTGCCCATGGCAAGGCGCTGGATCTGGCCTTGGCTAAAGTTGAGACCGACTACTTGTTTCTGCTGCACACCGACACCTTTGTCTACGACATGGAAGTGTTCGCGATGATGATGCGCGAGTGCACGAAAAGTGCAGACATGGCGGCGGTCGGTTGTGTGGAGCAACTTGATCGTGGGTTATTGCGAGATACCTGGCGGTTGACTTCGAGATTCTGCAAACACCATGTTCGCCGGCTCAAAGTTCATTTCGGGCTGCGTTCGAAACCGCCACGCCCGTATAAAGAAACGCATCTTAAAAGTTTCTGTACGCTGTGGAATGTGCGTTTGATGAAGTCGCAAGGATTACACTTCTGTATGGATGATCGGGTGCCGGGTTATACACTGCAGGATCGAATGATCGAGTTGGGCTATGGCGTCAGGTTTCTCTCGCCACGGACGATTTTCCGCTATCTGGATCACATCCAGGCCGGCACCGTCGCGGCGGCAGGCACGTATGGCAAGGACCATCGCCGCACGAAGATGTATCAGGCAACGCTCAAGCGCTTACGGGGGCAGCGAGACAAGTCTGGCATGCAGGCTTCGGCTTGAGTCCAGGCAACAAAAAGGGCGACTTCAAAGTCGCCCTTTTTTGTTCTTAACTTTTGTATACAACTACCGTCGTTGGAGTTCGCCCAGTGTTACGGCCTGGCAATCCATGCACCGGTAAAGAGCCCTGACACTGGGCGAACGCCGAGGATTTTAATTCAATCCTGTGAATATGTCGTCAGGTAGAAATATGAAATTTTTGTACTGAAAAGTTAAAGACCGTCCTTTCCGATATTTCCCCAGAATTGTCCGACAGAAACTTTTATATGATTGCTCTCATACATAAAGTTGTACAAGAGCAATAAAGTTGTAGAGCTAATGCTCAACTATCGTGTTGACTGGTCACTTTCAGGATATCGGTGTAAGTGACAATTACGCTCTGCCCTACTTTCAGATCTTTCAACCTGGCCTGAATCTCCGGCTTCTTCACATCGAGCGTCTTCGATTGTCCGGATGGATTCTCGAGGGTGACCTGGTGGGTCTTCAAATCGATTTTGCTGATTTTCAGCTGCACCTGAACCTGGCGATAGGCCTCGCCGCCAGGGTTGTCGCTACCCGGGGCCTTGCGCAGTTCGCCGGTGCGTTCGGTGGTGCCTGGCAGACCTTTATCCACATCCGTGTCGAGATAAGCGGCAACTGAACGCTGCACTTCGATCTTCACCAGATCGCCGACCTTGAGATTGGCAAGGTTTTTCGCTTTCTCGCTGAGCTGCACATGGACCTGACGGCCCTCGCGGCCTTCCAGCACAACCTGGTGGTTGGCCGGGTCGACGGCGAGCACCTTAGTGGTAACGGAATCGGCCTCAACGGTGGCAGACAATGGGATATCGGCAGCCATAGCGCCGAAGCTGGAGACCGAAAGGAGGGTTGCGAGGGTGATGGCCTTGGCCAGAGCGTCGAGCTTCATATGCATTACTTTCCCTGTGATGAAGTAGCGACGCCCGCTGCCGAATCGACTTCAGCGGCGGGCGTGCCAGTGAGCATAGACGCTGGTCAGGGCTTGACTTGGGTTTGTGGCCCGCGAGTGTGTGGCTTGGCGGTCTCCTGGGCGGTGGATTCGCCGCTCGCTGTACCTTTGCCGCTGTCCTGCCGCTGCTTGGGATCGGTCGGGCGCAGTGCGTCATTGTCGCGTTCGGTTTCGCCGGCCGGGCGTGGCTCATCGGGATTGTCGTTTTGGTTGACGGTTGTATTCACGGCAGTGTTCCTCAGGATTCAGGATCGTCGAGTTCGCGGGCGACGTTGACCTCGGGTGAGTGTTTGTGCAGATCTTCGGCTTTGGCGCGCAGCAACCGCCATTGCTCAAGATCGATCGCCCCTTGGCCGAGCAGGTCATCGGCGGTGCGCTGCAGATCGAAATAGTGAGCGTCAGGCGATTGCTGCCAAAGGGTCTGATCGTCGAACAGGCGCTGCCAGGTTTCGAGGTCTGGGAGTTGCAGGTCGTCGCTCATGGTTAAGTCCGAAAATGGCGGGTTTCTGGTAGAGCGGTGGGCGCCGGTGAGAGTTCCAGTCAGTTCGCTCAGCGGTGAAGGCACGGACGCCATCGCTGGCAAGCCAGCTCCTACAGGGATTGGGTAACTCTGCTATTCATCGGTGTCTTTGAGATAGCTATCGCGAGCAGGCTCACTCCTACAAGAGCAAGAGCAAGAGCAAGAGCAAGAGCAAAAGATCGCAGCCTTCGGCAGCTCCTACATGATGAGCGTTCGCCCTTGGGCCGAGTGTCAGCTCGCCTGCTTTTGATCTTGATCCACCGGCGACGTCGGAAGGCTGAGCGGAGGGATTGATCCGGGCGTGGGAGCGCAGCGACCGTACGACGCAGTCGTACACAGCGAGTGTAGGTGCAGCGAAGCAAACCGGAGACGCTGCGCCCGGATCGATCCCGCAGCGAAGGAACCCGAGCCTGCGAGGGCCGAACGCAGGAGCAAGCCTTTTGGGTTACCTTTTTGGCGTTTGAAAAAGGTGACCCGCCGTAAGGGCGGAACCCTGAGCCGCCGTTACCGCAGCAACGGATATGTACTCGGTCAACCAGAACAAATCATCGCTCGACAAAAAGCCTTCGCGAGCAGGCTCGCTCCCACAATGAGACAGCGTCTGCCGTTAATACCCGGTCATTTCCAGATAGCCCTGGCCAGGATGGCTGCCATTGATCTTCACCGGCCCTTCCCAGTACGGGATACGCAAATCCATCCACGCATTGCGGTTGATCGCGTCAACGCTGATATCGAGCTTCTTGTCAGGAATACGGATCGACCATTTCACCGGCATCGGCCGATCAGCCACCTTGGCCGTGTCCTGCGGCACAAGACTGATCTGCTCGCTGCGCAACGTCTGAATCTGCCCGTCAGCGGCGATCCACGTGCCGGTCAGATAAGGCGCGCCGTCCTTCTGCCGCATGCGATAAAGCATCACGTGTTCGCCGCTGTCCAGGTGCAGGGAGAACCAGTCCCAGCCAGTCTGGTTGGCAGTCAGCGGTTGACTGCTCCACTCGCGATCAAGCCATGCCGGGCCACTGACGGTGTAAGTCTGGCCGTCGATCTGCAGCGTGCCGCTGGCCTGGAAAAAAGGTTGGCTGTAGTAGTACGAGGCTTGGCCTTCTTCGGATTTCTGGCTGAAGCCGCTGTCGCCCTGCAGCACCAGCGGGCGGCTGGAGGTGAGGCGCAGCTGATACGCGAAATTTTTATCGCGGGCGCTGAGCTGCATATCGCTCAGCGGGTCCTGGGCTTGACTGGCAAAGATCCAGTCATCGATCCACGCCTCGAACGGCGCCAGCCGCACCCCGGCCTGCCCTACTCCGCCGCGGGCGTAGCGCTCGGCGGCGTGATGAACCGAACGCGAGGTGACCGCCGCATGACCAAGCCAGATCGTCTGATTGCCCCACCCGGCCTGCTCGGCGAGCGGTTTCAGGGCGCTGCGAAACAGCGTCCATTGCACGCCGAAATCATTGCCCTGCTGATCCTTGAGATTAGCGGTGACGTACCACCACTCGATGCGGAAACCATCATGCGCGCCGTGATCGGCAGGGAAACTGAACACCCGACCGGGCACCACCGGGGTGAACGATTGCGCCTGATCGCCCATGCCGGCGAAGCCTTTCTCCTCGGGCGCGGGCTGATCGCAACCACCGAGCAGCAACACGAGCATCAGCACGACGCCGTTAATCCTCATGGGCAAACGTCCTCAGCAAATCCGCCGGTTGCGTGCGATACAGCGAATACAGCGGCCATGCCGAGGCCAGTAAAGTCGCGAGCAACGCCAGGCCCATCAGTTGCACAAGCTGCGACGGGAACACCCGCAACGGCAGTCGCCAGCCGAACGCCTGCACATTGATTACCGCATCCAGGCACCACGCCAGCGCGATACCCAGCGGTAATGCCAGCAACAAAGTCAGTATCGCCAACAGCCAGGTCTGACCGAGGTTGAGCAGCATCAGTTGTTTACGTGTCACGCCCAATGCCCACAGCGGTGCAAGTTGACTGAGCCGACTCTGGCTCTGGGTCAGCAGACTGATGAACAGCGCCACGCCAGCCACGGCCAACGTCAGGCTGTTCAACGCCGCCGTCGCGGCAAAGGTGCGTTCGAAGACTTGCACCGACCAGCCCTTGAGCCGCGCCTGATCGATGATGCGGTTGTCATCCAGCTCAAAGCGCGCCTGCAAGGCGTTGAGCAGCGCCGGAATCTGCGCTGGATCGATACGCAAGTTGAAGCGGTTCGGGGTGAGCTGCGGCCAGCCTCGCAGCAGGTGATCGCTGCTGATCAGCACATGCCCTTTCGGATTGCCATAGTCAGCGTAGATGCCGACGATGCGCGGCGACCACGTGCCGTTTGGCGTGGGGATGCGCAGATGCTCGCCCACTTTGAGTTTCAGGCGTCGCGCCAGTTGTTCGCTGAGCATCACTGCATCATCCGTGGCCAGTTTTCCCCACGGATCTCCGCCACTGCTGTCGAGCAGCGGCCAGTGCTGGCGATAGTGCGGGTGGTCGATGATGCCGTAGACATCGGCCGGCCAGCCTTGCAGCGTCACCGAAACCTGCCAGTTGGGCAGCACAGCGGTCACGTTGGGCTGCTGCTTGAGCCAACTGTGCATCTCGCGGGCCTGCGCCGGGTTGGCCGGGTTGATGTACAACTCGGCGCTCAGGCGTTGTTCGAGCCAGTCGTTGAAGGTCTGGCGAAAACCGGCGGTCATGCTGCCGGCGCCGATATTGGCGGCGAGCGCCAACAGCAGCGCCATCAGCGCCAGACTCAGGGCTGGCAGTTGCTGGCGGCAGTCGGCGAGAAACCACTGGCCGAGCACCGACCGACTACGCCCGAGCAACGGGTTCAACAACGCGCTGAGCAGCACCGGCAAGGCCAGCGCGGCACCGAGCAACAGCCCGGCCATGAGCACGAAACCGCTGCTCAGGCTGTCACCCCAGATCAGCGCGGCCAGCGCAATCGCCAGCAGCGCTGTCGCCAGCCAACCCTGCCGACGCAACCAGCGCGAATACTGTTGATGCCAGGCCTGCGGATCAGCCACCGCCAGCAACGGCAGACGCGCCGCCCGCAGCAGACTGTTGGCCCCGGCCAGCAACGCGCCGAACAGGCTCAAACCGATGCCGCTGAACCACCACCAGGGGCTCAAACGCAACTGTCCCGCCACCTCCGCGCCGTACAATCCGCGCAGACTGGCGGCGACGTCCGGCAGCAGCACGCTGGCCAGCCAATAGCCGCTGATCACACCGAGCAGCCCACCGATCAGTGCCAGCCCGCCCAGTTCAACCACCAGACACGCGATCAGCGTTCGCGCACTGACACCACAGGCGCGCAATGTGCGCAGCAGGCCTCGGCGCTGTTCCAGAGCGAGGCCGATGGCGGCGTGGACGATGAACAAACCGACTAGAAACGACAGAAATCCCAAGGCATCGAGATTGAGGTGAAAGCTTTCGGTCAGCCGCGCCAGATTGTTTTCTTCACCGCTGCTTTTGAGCTGCAAGCGATCGCTGAAACTGGCCGGTAAATCTTGATGAAAGTCCTTGGGCAACAGAAGCCGCGACAATTGCTCGGGTTGTTCGAGCAGGCTTTGCGCGACGCCGATGTCGACCAGCAACAGGCCCGGGGCCATGTCTTTCTGTGCGAGCAGCGGCGGCAGCTGATGACCGCTGACGGTTTGCGGCCTCTCACCCTCGCGCAAGCCGAGCATTTGCAGGGTGTCCGGAGAAATCCAGGTGCTGCCCGGCGGACTGAAGAATTCGACGATCCGCTCGATCGGCATCGCCTGCCCGGCCACTGCGGAGTCTGTCGGCAGCGACACCGGCTCGATGCCCATCACCTGAATGCGTTGGTCTTCGTGGCCTTTGAGTGTCAGCCGGCCCTGCAGCACCGGCGACACCGGCCAGCCCTGACGGCGCAGCTCGATGAACCAGCGCTGGGGAAACGGCGCACCGTTCGGCGTGCTCAGGCTGGCTTGCGGTTCGCCGCCGATCATCTGGCTGGCCCGCGCATAGCTGTCGCGCGCCTGGCTGTTCAGCGCCTCGACGCCGGTGAGCAGGCTGGTGGCCAGCCACAACCCGGTCAGCACACTGAAAAACTGCACGGGATGGCGCCGCCAGTGGCTGAGCAGCGCGCGCAGGGTTTGCCGCCAGATCATCAGGCAACCCGCCCGTTGGACAACACCACGCGCTGGGCCAATCGTGCCGCAACGCGCTGGCTGTGAGTGACCATCAGCAGCGTCGTCGGTGTGTCATCGAGCAGTTCGAGCAACAGCCGCAGCACTTCATCGCTGGTCGCTTCATCGAGGCTGCCGGTGGGTTCATCGGCCAAGAGCAATTTCGGCTGTGAAGCCAATGCCCGGCCCAGCGCCACCCGTTGCTGCTGGCCGCCGGAAAGTTGCTCGGGGTACCGCGAGAGCAGATCGCCCAGACCCAGACGCTGCACCAGATGCGCCTGCCAGCGCGGCTCATGGCGCCCGGCCAGGCGCGCCTGAAAGGCCAGATTGTCTTCCACGCGCAAACTGCCGATCAGGTTGAACTGCTGAAATACCAGACCGATTTCCGTGCGGCGCCAATTGGCCAGTTGCGCTTCGCTCATGGCTTCCAGGCGATGTTCGCCGCTGCGGATGCTGCCGCTGTCGACCTTGTCCAGCCCCGCCACCAGATGCAGCAGCGTGCTTTTGCCACTGCCCGATTCGCCCATCAGCGCCAGGCTGCCACCGGCCGCCAGCGTCAGGTCGACGCCTTGCAGTACCGGCAACACGCCTTGTGGCGTTGCATAGCTTTTGAAAACGTCGCGAACCTCAAGCATGGGCAAACCCGATCAGTGAACCTGGACCTAGGATAGCGGCCCTGAATGTTTTTTGTCCGCTGATGATCATCGCCAACCTTGCGCCGCGTCCTACGCTGCCGGTTGTTCGGCCATAACGATAAAAAACCGGAGACACCCATGCCCCGTTTCACTTTGAGCCCGCGCGGCCTGCTGACCTGCCTGATCACCGCTTGCCTGAGTCAGTCGCTGCTCGCCGCTGACAGCCCGGTTGCGCCCAGCGCGCAAACCGCCGCGAGCAACGCTGCTGTCCTGAACACCCTGCCGTTCAGCGACCGCACCGATTTCGAATCCGTCAGCAAAGGTTTGATCGCACCGTTCAAGGGCCAGATCAAGGATGCCGCCGGCAAAGTCATCTGGAACGTCAACGCCTATGACTTCCTCGCTGAGGACAAGGCACCGGAATCGGTCAATCCGAGCCTGTGGCGACTGGCCCGGCTCAATGCCCACGCCGGTCTGTTCGAGGTCAGCCCCAAGCTGTATCAAGTGCGCGGCCTCGACCTGGCCAACATGACCATCATCGAAGGTGACGAAGGGCTGATTATTATCGATCCGCTGACCATCGCCGAAACCGCCAGGGCTGCGCTGGATCTGTACTACGCCAACCGACCGCGCAAACCAGTCGTTGCGGTGATCTACAGTCACACTCATGTCGACCACTTCGGCGGGGTGCGCGGGGTGATCGATGAGGCCGACGTCAAGGCCGGCAAGGTCAAGGTTTATGCGCCGGTCGGTTTCATGGAACACGTGATGAGCGAGAACGTCATGGCCGGCAATGCCATGAGCCGCCGCGCGCAGTACCAGTTCGGCAGTCTGTTGCCGCGCAGTGAAAAAGGTCAGGTCGACGCTGGCCTTGGCAAGAGCGCGCCCAGCGGTGGCACGGTCACGCTGATCGCGCCCACCGAGCTGATCGCCGAGCCGCTGGAAACTCGCACCATCGCTGGCCTGCAAGTTGAATTTCAACTGACCCCGGGCACCGAAGCGCCGGCGGAGATGAACCTGTATCTCCCCGAGTTGAAAGCCTTGTGCATGGCCGAAAACGCCACGCAGATGATGCACAACATCCTCACCCCGCGCGGCGCGCAAGTACGCGATGCCAAAGCCTGGTCGCAATACCTCGATGACAGCCTGGCGCGCTACGGTGACAAAGCCGACGTGCTGTTCGCTCAGCACAACTGGCCGACCTGGGGCGGCGAGCGAATTCGAACTCTGCTTGCCGATCAGCGCGACATGTACGCCTTCATCAACGACCGCACCCTGCATTTGCTCAACCAGGGCCTGACGCCGCTGGAAATCGCCGAGGCGATCAAGAAACTGCCCGGCTCGCTCGATCAGAAGTGGTACACCCGCGGCTACTACGGCTCGCTGAGTTTCAACACCCGCGCGGTGTATCAGCGCTACATGGGTTTCTACGACGGCAACCCGGCCAACCTCAATCCGCTGCCGCCGGTGGAGGCAGCCAGACGTTCGGTCCAGGCCATGGGCGGTGCCACGTCGGTGCTGGAGAAAATGCGCAGTGCGATGGCCAGCGCGGACTACCGTTGGGCCGCGCAGTTGGGCAATCAGCTGCTGTTCGCTGACCCGGACAACGCGGATGCACGCAAGGCTCAGGCCGAGACTCTGGAGCAGCTGGGTTATCAAAGCGAGAACGCCACCTGGCGCAACATGTACCTGACCGGGGCGATGGAACTGCGCGACGGCGTGCCGCCGCGATCAGCCAATTCCGTGTCGGCGGACATGGTGCGGGCGATGAGTCCGGAAATGTTCTTCGACTACCTCGCGGTACGCCTGGACAGCGACAAAGCCGTGGCCAATGACCTGACGCTGAACTGGACGTTCGACGATGTGCAAAGGGATTTCACCCTGACCTTGCGCAACGGCGTGCTGACTCACCGCGCCGGCCTGAATCCGGCGGCGGATGCCAGTGTCAGCCTCAGCCGCGATACGCTGGAAAAGATCAGCCTCAAGCAACTGGACTTCCCGACGGCGATGCAGAAGGGGCTGGTGAAGCTGCAGGGCAATGGTCAGAAATTCGGGCTGTTGATGGGCAGCCTGGATACATTCGGACCGCAGTTCAATATCGTCACGCCGTAAGTCAAAAGCCCCTCACCCTAGCCCTCTCCCGGAGGGAGAGGGGACCGACCGAGTTGCATGTACGAGCTACGCCGACGTGGGATAACGAGTTGATGCAATTTTGAATAACACGCAGATCGGCTCCCATGAGTCATAAGCCCCCTTCCCGGAGGGAGAGGACCGACCGAGTTGCATGTACGAGCTACGCCGACGTGGGATAACGAGTTGACGCAATTTTGAATAACACGCAGATCGGCTCCCATGAGTCATAAGCCCCCTCCCGGAGGGAGAGGGGACCGACCGAGTTGCATGTACGAGCTACGCCGACGTGGGATAACGAGTTGATGCAATTTTGAATAACACGCAGATCGGCTCCCATGAGTCATAAGCCCCCTTCCCGGAGGGAGAGGACCGACCGAGTTGCATGGACGAGGTACGCCGACTTGGGATACCGAGTTGAATTCAATTTTGAATAACACGCAAATCGGCTCCCTTTCCCCCTCGCCCCCTTTGGGGGAGAGGGCTGGGGTGAGGGGGGAAATCTTGCTGACACCCTCAATGACGATCAAACACCTCGATCCTGCGTTCAACAGACCTGCCCAGTGTTCAGCCGAAACTGCTTCGGCGTAGTCCCGAACTGTTTGCGGAACGCGCGGATAAAGTTGCTGGGCTGCCGATAGCCCAGCCGTTCGGCTATGCGCTCGATCGGCTGATCGCCCGCCGTCAGCCAGTGGCGCGCCATTGTCAGATTGTCCTCACGCGCAGGCGCGAAAATTTGAGCGTGCCAGTGGCGCAGCATGTTCTGGTGAAGAAAGGGATTGGCGCCAAGCAAGGCTTGGTCGAGACTGGATCGCGGCAAGGTCAGGCACAAATGCTCGCCCTGCTCCACCGCAACACCACTTTCACGCAGCCAGCTTCCGGCCCTTTGCGCAGGATGCAGGCTTACATTCACAAACAAATCTCCCGGCGCCCTGCCCGACCGCCGGGCAATATTGCGCACCAGCGTCACGGCCGCCGCGTCCAGAGCGAAATGATGGAGCGGCCCCTGCAGCGAACGCAGGCGCAAATGAGCAACGTCGCCTGCCTCGACCAACTCCACCGCGACGTAGTTGATCACCCGTGGCAAGCAGTCGATGAAGCACTTCAGACTGGCGCGCAAGGTCGCCGCCGAGTCGAGGAGAATATTCAGTCCCTGCAGGCAATCGGTCGCCATCCCGTCGGCCAGTTCACAGCCGAACGTCGGCGCCACCCCCGCCCACTCACACTCACGCCACACCTGTTCAACCGATCGTGCGGCGATCAATTGATGCGCCCCAGCGAGCACTGACGGGCAAATCCCGGCGCGCGCCATCAAGTGTTGCGGGCACAGTCCGGACTGCCGAGCATGAGCGAGAATCGTGCGGACAAAAGCGCTGGAAGCGAACACAGGCTGGGACATGAAGGCGTGCCATGGGAGAACAGGCGTGTACTTATGCCAGCGGACGTGCTATCGATCCAATGCATTAAAAGTATCCGCAAAATGCAGGAGACGCATGATGGACCTTCGCCAGCTTCGCCACTTGGTCGCCCTCGCAGACTGTCGCAATTTCGGCCGCGCCGCCGAGGCGATCAACTTGAGCCAACCGGCGCTCAGCCGCAGCATCCAGACGCTGGAGCGCGACCTTGATTGCGCGCTGGTCGAGCGCAGCAGCCGTGAATTCCGCCTGACCGGGCAAGGCGAACTGGTGCTGCAACATGCACGGCGCCTGCTCGCCGGCAGTCAGGCACTGCACAATGAATTGACGCAATACAACGGCCTCACCGGCGGCGAACTGCAATTCGGTTGCGGCCCGTATCCGGCGCAAGTGCTGGTGCCCGAAGCGCTGGCCGATTTCATTCAGGCGCATCCGGCGATTCGCACGCGCTTTCACCAAGGCGACTGGCAGCAACTGTCGCTGTGGTTGCGCGAACAGCAGATCGAGTTTTTCGTCGCGGACGCGCGGCACTTCGTTAGTGATCCGCAATATCAGGTGCACCAGTTGCGGAGGCGGCCGGGACGGTTTTTCTGTCGCGTCGGGCATCCCCTTTTCGCGCAGGCAGACCTGCGCTTGCGCGCCCTGCTCGATTACCCGATTGTCGGCACGCGCATTCCACCGATGATCCGCAAGGTGCTCGCCGATATCCTCGGTGAGTCCGACTTCACGCCGAGCGTGGAGTGTGCACAGTTCGACGCCATCCAGCGTGTGGTCCTGCGCTCTGATGCCGTGGGTCTGGCGACGCTTGAGGCCTTGCGCGAACAGCTCGACGAGGGCCTGATCGAGCTGCTCGATTTTGTCGACGTGCCACACAACGAGGCGGCGCTGCAATTGGGTTACGGCATTGTCAGCCGCGCCGGCTATACCCTGACGCCTGCCGCGCGGGCGATGATCGAGGCGATCCTTAGCGTCGATCAACGTTTGCTGACCGCCAATCAATGACCGCAAGAGCCTGCGCACGATGAGCAAATTCCCGCCGTTCGCCGCCAATGCCTTTTACGCGCCGACCCTGTTGCCGGCCATTGAAGAATTGCTCGCGCGCGGCATTACCCAAGCCGTAATCGAAGCAAAACTGCGCCGCAGCCTGTCGGATCTGCGCACGCCGTTCATGCGCATGCCGCTGCTGATGTCGCGGCGCTTCTGGTCGTTTGCCGTGGAGCAGAGCGGAGATCCTTCGATCGGTCTGGCGGCGGGTGAACGCGTCGTTTCGACCGCCACCAACGGTTTGACCTATCTGTTCGATGTCGCCGTGTCGCTGGAACGTGCCTGCGAGTTTTTCGCCGAGTATTTTGCGTTTTTCAACGGGCATTTGCGCATGGAGATCATGCGTGAACACCGTGGGGTCACGCTGCGTCTGCTCGAGACGGGCAGTCTCGGTGCTCCGGCAGCGCTGACCGATTACATCCTTGTCAGCCTGTGCAGCCTGATGCGGCGCAAGTTGCTGGCCAGCGGTTTGAAGGGTGACCCGGTGCTGGGTGTGGCGCTGGTGTCGGCAAGCCGCGAACAACACGAAACGGCGTTCCGCGCCCCGGTGAGCGCAGAGCAGTCATGCGCGGCGATTCAACTGGATCCGCAGCTGTTCGCAATGCCGTTGACGCCGGGCAATCCGGCGCTGGAAGCAACCTTGATCGATTTGCTGGAGCAGACCCGCCGTCACAGTGAGCCGACCTTGCTGGAACAGCTCAGCGATTACCTGATCGAGGATCTGGCGACGGCGCACTGGCAGCAATTCTGCGCAACGCAGCATGTGCTCGAGCGCACGGCGGCACGGCGCCTGAAGGCGTTGGGCTGGACCTTCAGCGAACTGCTTGACGAGTATCGCCACTACCGGGCCGAGGACCTGTTGCAGGCCGGGGCGTTGGAATTGGTGGAAGTGGCGGATCGGTTGGGTTACAGCGATGTGCAGGGATTCAACCGGGCGTGTCTGCGCTGGCTGGGCTGCGCGCCGGGCGTATATCGGGCGCGGTTCATCAAGGGTTGAGATTCTCGCTGGCTGTGCTGTTTTTGTTCGCGAGCAGGCTCGCTCCCATAGGGCTCGCTCCCACCTTGGAATGCCATTCCCTGTGGGAGCGAGCCTGCTCGCGAAGAGGCCCGCCCGAGTAACCTGAAACTCACTGCCCCGAAGCCACAGTGGCAGGCGCCCGCTCAGGCGTAACGATGCTGCCCAGATCAATATGCTTCCACTCAGGCTTGGCCCCCAACCGCGCATTGAAGCGGTAGTTGAAAGTGAACTCATCCGCCGTCGGTACGCTCAACGGTTTGCCATACAGCGCTTCAATCCCCGCCAGGTCGTAACCCATCACCTGCAACAGCGTCGGGAAAATGTTGTAGTGGCTGGAGCGGTCCTTGTTGGCCGGCAGATTCGCCGCCCAGTCCGGCGTCCTGAGCCCACTTCCCTGAATCACCACCAACGGCACCAGGCCCTCCTCTTCCACCGGGTCGCCGCCGCAATGGGTATTCAAACCCGGGTTGCCGCGTTCATGCAGATCCTGGCCATGATCGGAGGTGTAGATCAGCAGCGCGTTGCGCAGATTGGCCTGGGCAAAGACGCGGGCGAAGAACTCGCCGACATTCCACAACAGCGTGTTCTTGTAGGCGTTGCGATACAGCACCCAGTCATCCGGCTGGCCGTTGAAACCGGCACGTTCCCCGGTGTCGGCGACTTCGGTGAACTGCCCGCGTGGCAGCGTTGGCCGGTAAGCCATGAACGCGTCCGGGTATTTGTCGTGCACCGGAAAATGCGCGCCGACCTTGTTGATCACGATCAGCTCGGGACGCTCGTCGTTGAGCAATTCGATCAGCTTCGCCGCCGCTGCCATGTCGCGATCACGGACGCTGGTCTGGTCGAACTGCACAAAGCTGTCGATGTCGTTTTTCTCGGCGGCGGTCATCAGGTTCTGCAGGTTGCCGGCGGTGCGCTGGGCGTCGATGTACACCGTGCCGAGCCCGGCCTTTTTCGCGTACTGCCAGATCGACGGCTGCGTGCTGTTGATGCGCCTGTAATCGGCGCGAGTGCCGCCGTAGCGCAAGGTGACATTGGTATCGGCGCTGCAATTGGCAATGGACGCGGCGTAGCCAAAGTTGAAGACATCGACCCCGGCCGGCGCCTGCTTGAGGTTGCTGTGCACGCCGAACGGCGCGTTGATGTCGAGGTAATTGCCGGAAATGCTTTCATCGATGATCAGCACGATGTCGTGGCCGACGGCAGGCGCGGCGCGCGCCAGCGTGACCGTCTCACGCGGGCCGACAGTGTCGTGCAGCGCTTCATAGGCAAACAGATTCAAATAGGCCAAAGGCGTGTACATGATCGGCAGGCCCCGGGCGCCCTCTCCCGCACGTAAAAACAACAGAGCGCTGAGCATCAACACACCGACGATGGGCGCCGCGATCCGCAACGTGTTCGGTACGACCAGTGGATGACGCGGCTTGAGCCCGATGCCGAACAACAGCAGCAAGCCGCTGAGCACCGCGCGCAGAATCGCATCGCGATACTGATAGGCGGCTTCCTGAATGAAGCCACCGGAATACACCAGCGAGACAAAATCGCTGTACCTCAGGTAATCCGCAGTGACCCGGGTATAGACATCGAAAAAAACCGCCGCCGCAAACATCGTTAATGCGAATGCATGTCGAACGAGAGCTTGCCTTATATAGGCAGCCAGATATAACGCTAAAGTCAGCGCCAAAAACATCGCGCCAAAAACAAGTGCATTCAAACTCCACCCGATAGCATTTAACCGCTCCAGGTAATAGTCGGAATACAACAGCAAGAAGACAACTAAAAGGAGTTCCTTGGCATATCTGAACATGGCGATACCGGGCGGGCAGAAATGGCTGGATGTCAAAGCTTTGTCGGTCAGACCCTGACACTAGCACCCACCCCTAAAAGCGCAAGAATTGACTGATAGCCGGATTGACCGTCAAAAAAACGGTGCCTCAAATCTGACACACAAAATCTGGAAACCCCTTTAAAACCAATACTTTCGACCGCTTGTCGGTTACTTTAAATCTGAACAAATCTGCAAAAAAACAACAAATTCAATCGCAGCAATGACTTGATGGCCAATCGCCAAAAAGCCCTCAAGTGTTATACCCGTGCAACATGTCATTTTGCTGACACGCTTTTCCATCCCTGCGCTATACCCCTTTAACAATCTCATCCCGTAGTTAACTTTTCTGGTTTTATTTGAGGTGCGCAGATGGACGTGAGCGTATTTGGCACTGGCTATGTCGGACTTATACAAGCCGCCGCACTTGCCGATGTCGGCCATCGGGTTTTATGCATTGATATTGATCCGAACAAGATCAAACAACTGCAACAAGCGGTGCCGCCCATCAGTGAGCCAGGCCTGTCCGCAACACTTGAAGAAAACATCAAGGCCGGGCGCCTGTCGTTCAGCACCCAGGCCAGCGATGCGGTGACTCACGCCGAGCTGATCTTCATCGCCGTCGGCACTCCGGCGGACGAGGATGGCTCCGCCGATCTCAGCCATGTGCTCAACGTCGCCCGGCAGATTGCCGGACTGATGGAAGCCGATCGCACGCTGATCATCAAATCCACCGTGCCGGTCGGTACTGCCGATCAGGTTCTGGCCGCAGCCACCAGCGAATTGCTGCAACGGGGCAAAACCGAGCTGCAGGTACGCGTGGTGTCGAACCCGGAATTCCTCAAGGAAGGCAGCGCCCTCGCCGACTGCATGCGCCCGGACCGGATCATCATCGGCACCCGCGACGACGCTGCCCGCGAGCAGATGAGCGAGCTGTACGCGCCGTTCTGCCGCAACCACGAAAAACTGATGTTCATGGACAACCGCAGCGCCGAACTGACCAAGTACGCGGCCAACGCGATGCTCGCCACCCGCATCAGTTTCATGAACGAACTGGCCAACCTCACCGAACTGCTCGGCGCCGATATCGAGGCGGTGCGCAAAGGCATCGGCTCCGATCCGCGCATCGGCTACCACTTCATTTATCCGGGCTGCGGCTTCGGTGGCTCGTGCTTTCCCAAGGACCTGCGGGCCCTGCTGCACACCGCCGAACACAACGGCATGCCGTTGAAACTGCTGCGCAGCGTCACCGACGTCAACGACAGCCAGCGGCACATCCTCTTCAGCAAATTGCGCGCGCAGTTTCCGCAGGGCCTGGCCGGCAAATCCATTGCGGTCTGGGGCCTGGCGTTCAAACCGAACACCGATGATATGCGCGAAGCCCCCAGCCGTTATCTGATGGACGCGTTGTGGGCCGAAGGCGCCAGCGTGCAGGCCTATGATCCGGAAGCCATGTCCGAATGCCGGCGCCTCTATGGCTATCGCAACGACCTGCACCTGTGCGCCACCCGCGACGACACCCTCGAAGACGCCGACGCACTGGTGATCTGCACCGAGTGGAAAAACTTCCGCGTGGTCGATTTCGAGCTGCTCGCCGAGAAGCTGCGTTCGAAGGTGATCATCGACGGCCGCAACCTCTACAACCCGGAACAAGTGGCTGCCGCCGGTCTGCATTACAGCGGCATCGGCCTGCGCCACATTGCCCCTGAAGGGCAACGGCCATGAAGATTCTGGTGACCGGTGCCGCCGGTTTCATTGGTGCCCATTGCGTCCTGCGCTTGCTGCGCGACGGGCATTCGGTGGTTGGCCTGGACAATTTCAATCACTACTACGACCCGCAACTCAAGCATGACCGCGTGCAGTGGGTGCGCGAGCAGGCTGGCGATTTTCAGCTCGCCACTGTGGATCTGGCTCACGCTTCAGCCATCGACGCATTGTTTGCCCGCGAGCAGCCGCAAGTGGTGATTCATCTGGCCGCGCAAGCCGGGGTGCGGTATTCCCTGGACAATCCCCGGGCGTATCTGGACAGCAACCTCAACGGTTTCCTGAACATTCTCGAGAGCTGCCGGCATCACCCGGTCGAACACCTGATCTACGCCTCGTCGAGTTCGGTGTACGGCGCCAACCAGCACACGCCTTACTCGGTCAAGGATGGCGTCAACCATCCGCTGTCGCTGTATGCCGCGACCAAGAAAGCCAACGAGCTGATGGCGCACAGCTACAGCCATCTGTTCGGCATTCCCTGCACCGGCCTGCGCTTTTTCACCGTCTATGGGCCTTGGGGCCGGCCAGACATGTCGCCGATCCAGTTCGCCCGGGCGATCAGCGAAGGCGAGCCGCTGAAGCTGTTCAATTACGGCGAGCATCAGCGCGATTTCACCTACATCGACGACATCATCGAAAGCATTGCCCGCCTGATCAATCAGCCACCGCAGGCCAACCCGCAGTGGGATCGCGAGCAGCCCGACCCCGCCAGCAGCATGGCGCCGTGGCGCCTGTTCAACATCGGCGGGCAGCAGCCGGTCGCGCTGAAAACCTACCTCGCGCTGATGGAAAAACATCTCGATCGGCAAGCCATTGTCGAGCTGCTGCCGCTGCAACCGGGCGACGTGCTCAACACCTGCGCCGAGGCCAGCGATCTGGCCCAGGCCACCGGATTCCAGCCCCGGATAGAACTGGATGAAGGACTGGGCCGCTTCATTGCCTGGTTCCGCGACTACTACCCCACTGCCCGTGCGCCGCTTGCGGCTGAATGAATGCGGAGGACGCCATGACTGGACATGAAAAAAGTGTGTCGATTGCACAGATGCGCCCTGACAAGCGCGTCGACCCCGAACATCGCATGCGTCTCGACGCAGCGATTCATCGCCAGGGTCGCGGCTGGCTCAGCGGCCGCGATGGTGGCCGCCCATGGCAGCTGTCGCGGACCAATCGAGTGGTCGCCTGCCTCGGTGCGCTGACGATTCTGCTGCTGATCTCGCCCTTGCTGTTGGGCCTGGCGCTGGTGATCAAATTCACCAGCCCGGGGCCGGTGCTGTTCGTCCAAAAGCGCACCGGTTATCGCGGGCGCAAGTTCGGCATGTTCAAGTTTCGCACCATGGTCAGCAACGCCGAAGAACTTAAAGAATCGCTGCGCCACCTGAACAAGCACGGCGCTGACGCCATCGATTTCAAGATCGACAAGGACCCTCGGGTCACCAGCATCGGCAGCTTTCTGCGGCGCACCAGCCTCGACGAGCTGCCGAACCTGATCAACGTGGTGACCGGCGACATGCGCCTGGTCGGCCCGCGTCCGACCTCGTTCAATGCCTACCGCTACAAGGACAATCACCTCGCGCGTCTGGCGATCTACCCCGGCATGACCGGTCTGTGGCAGATCTCCGGACGCAGCAACATCGACTTCGACCAGCGCGTTGAGTTGGACCTCAGCTACATCGCCGAGCAGAGCCTTCTGCTTGATCTGAAGATTCTGTTGAAAACCCCCTTCAAAGTATTCAGCGGCCACGGAGCAAGCTAATGGACGGTTCAACCAATAAAAGCCTGAGCATCGCCAGCCCCAGCGAATCGAATCTGACGTCGACCGTGCTGGATCTCGATCTGCGGATCCTGTTCCTGACCGCCGCCAATCCCGGCGCCGGCACCACCACCAGCGCGCTGGCACTGGCCAGTCAACTGGCGCAGATGAGCAGCGGCCAGGTGCTGCTGGTGGACGCCAGCCAGTCGGCGGACAACCTCACCCAGCAGATGAACCTCGGCAAGGAGCGCGGCCTGCGCGACCTGCTCTTCAACCCGGACAACCCACCGTTGTTGCAGGACTGCGTGGTGCAAGTGTCGAGCCTGCCCTTCCATGTGCTGCCCAACGGCCGGCCGATCCGCACGCTGGAGCATCTGACTGCCGAGCGCCTGAGCCCGTTGCTCGACCAGTTGGGCAGCCAGTACCGCTTCGTGGTGATCGATGGCGACGCGGTGTACTCCGCCGCCGACACCCTGGTCATCAGCACTCAGGTCGACGGCGTGGTGTTTGTCGTCCGCGCCGAAGACACCCGCTGGGAAGTCGCCCAGGCCGCTGTGCAACGCCTGACTCAGGCCGGAGCGAACGTGGTCGGCAGCGTGTTCAACCGGCGCAAGTACTACATGCCCAAATGGCTTTACAAAAACCTGTAAGCGAACGCAAAGGATGACGCCATGAACGCCAGAATGCTTGTCCTGCTGTTGCTGCCGCTTGCGGGCTGCTCCAGCACTTCCGACACCCAGAACATGCCGGTGAATATTCTCACCGCCTCCCCGGCCAACGCCCAGGCGACCGATATGCCGAAGATCGAGCAGACCCTGCGCCCGCAGGATGTGCTGGACGTGATCTTCCATATCAGTACCAGCGGCTCGGACGCTTACCGCGTGCAATCGGGCGACCAGATCGGTCTGAACTTCACCGCCGCCAGCCAGCTCAACGGCAATCAACTGGTGCTGCCCGACGGCACCATCGAGCTGCCGGGCGCCAACACCTCGGTGAAAATCGCCGGATTGACCAGCGAAGAAGCGCGCCAGGAAATCCAGCGCGTCTATCAGCGCAAACAACTCTTCCAGCCCAACCGCAACCAGCTCACCGTGCAGATCATCAGCCCTCTGAGCAATGAGCAGAACCTGAAAAGCGCGTTGAACCACCCGGCTACGGGCATGAGCCGCGAGATCACCGTCGGCACTGACGGCTACGCGAGTTTTCCGGAAATCGGCGCCGTGCCGCTGCAAGGCATGACCGTCAATCAACTGGAAACTTTCCTCAACAAAAAGTACGCGCAACTGCCGGGCCGGATGACTGTGGACGTGCTGCTCAAGTCCACCGCCGGCAACGAGATCTACGTGCTGGGTGAAGTCGCACAACCGGGCTCGTATCCGATCCGCCGGCCGGTGTCGGTGCTCGAGGCGCTGACCCTGGCGCGCGGTACCAACGTCAAGGCCCGGCTGGATTCGGTGGTGATCATGCGGCGCAACGGCAATCAGGTGAAAGCGGTGCGCTACGACGTCGAAAAAGCCCTGTCCGGCGATGCTCCGCAAATCGCTTACCTGCAACCGGACGACATGCTCTACGTGCCAAAAACCAAACTGGCCAGCGCCGGCGAACTCGCCCGCCAACTGGCTGATGTGGTGCTGTTCCAGGGCGTCGGTTTCAGCTTCGGCTACCGCGTCGACAACAAAGACAGTGACAACTAACTCACAGGTGACCGACATGAACCCAAAGGAAAACTACCTGCATGAGTTCTTCAGGATCTTCTTCGCCAACAAGCAACTGGTGAAGCGCGTGTTCCTGACCTTTGCAGTCATCGCCCTGCTCCTGCCGCTGCTGCTCAAACAGAGCTTCGACATCACCGCGCAGGTCATCGTACAGTCGAAAAAACTCTCTCAGGGTGACGCCACCACGTCGCTCACGGTGGACAATGCCACCTTCATTCCACCGTCGCTGGCGGACATGGAAACCGAGAGCAACATCCTCCGCTCGCCAGCGCTGATCCGTCAGACCATCAGCGAACTGCGCGACAACGGTGAATACAGCCCGCCACCTGGGGTGTTCGCCAAGTTGCTCGGCGAACCGTTCAAGCGCTACGTCTCGACACCGCTGCGCGAGTACGTGATCAACCCGCTGCGCAACGGGCTCGGCATGGAAACCGATCCGGTGCGGGACACCACCCTCGACGCCCTGACCCAGCAAGCCGTCGACAGCCTGAAAATCGAAACCCTGCCCGGCTCCAACGTGATCTCGATCACCTACAGCTTCCCGGATCCGCGCCAAGGCACGACGTTCGTCAGCGCCCTGCTGCAGAACTATCTGGTCAGCCGTCAGGCGTTGCAATCGATCGATTTGCCGCAGTCGTTCTACGAGACCAAAAAGCACCAGTATCAGGTGCGTCTCGATGGTCTGGAAGGTAACCGCCAAGCGCTGCTGGAAAATGTCGGCGCGGCGGATCCGAAGGAAGAAATCACCTTCCGCCTCAATGCAATCAACACTGAAGAACAGGCGCTAAACCTGTATCAGGATCGTCTGCTGCAAAGCCAGCGCTGGCTCGAATATCTGAAAACCGCGCTCGCCGCCGCCAGCAGCAGCAAACTCAACGACTACACCTTTCCCTACACCTTCACCACCACCGTCGACAACGTGGCGTTCGAGGACCGGGAAATCAAACAGATGGGCGAGCAACTGACCAGTCAGGTCAGCCGCTACATGAACGATCTGGCGGTGTTCCAGCCCGGCAGCGAACCGATGCTGCTGACTCGCGAACAGATCGCCCGCACCCGTCAGCAGTTTCTCAAAGTGGTGAGCAACCGCATCCAGGAACGCACCGCCGACCTGGCCGTGGTCAAGCAGGTGATCGAGCAGAAAACCGCGCGCATCGCCGAGTTCAAGAACCGCATCCGCGACCTGCAACAGACCCAGAGCAAACTGCGTCAGATGGACACCGAGATCGATGCGCTGCACGCAGCGTTTTCGACCTATGCCCAGCGCTTTGCCGAAAGCAGCACCACGCGCTCGCTCAACGATGACCTGTCCAACGCCCGGGTACTCAGCCCACCGTTCGAACCGACCGAGGCGGCGTTCCCGAAACCGCTGCTGATCATTCCGTTCGGGCTGTTCACCGGCCTGCTGCTGGCGATCGCCTTCGTCTACGTGCGTGAGTTCTTTGATCACCGCTTCAAGCATCCGGCGCAAATCAGCCACGAGCTGGGCCTTCCGGTCCTGTTGGTGCTCAACGAAGAAACGTCGCAGCCGGGCAATCCGCACAAGAACTGGACCATGCCGAGCCTGGTTCACTGGGTGCGCAATTGAACGCGGTGTCCACCCCAATCGTCGCCCTGCCGATCATTCATTTGCTCAGCAGCGGCGGCTTCTACGGGGCCGAGCGGATGTTGCTGGATCATTGCCTGGCAACGCCGGGACAGCACCAGGTGCTGTTTCTCGACGCGCCACCAGAACTGATCGCGCGCTTTCGTGAAGCCGGGGTGGACGCCCGTGGTTGTGCCGGGCTGGGGGAGCTGTTGCGGCACTTGCGTCAGCGCCGGGGCGACAAGCCGTTGCTCAACACCCACAACTTCAAAGGGCTGCTGTTCGGCTGGGTCGGCGCCACGCTGTTGCGCCTGCCGCTGGTGATCACTCAGCACGGCTTCACCCCGCGCAGTCGCAAGCAGAAGTTCTACACCTGGCTCAGCCTGCAACTGTGCCGCACGGCGTCGGTGAAACGGGTGGTCTGCGTGGCGCAAAGCATCGCCACGCTGCACCTCCAGGCCTGCGTGCGTGCGGAGAAGTTGCAGGTGATACCCAACGGTTTGCCAGCCGCGCCGGCGATGCAGCCGGTGGCAGACCGGCAACGCTGGCTGGTCGGGTACGTCGGTCGTTTGAGCAGTGAAAAAGGCCCGGACCTGTTTCTCGATGCGCTGATCGGCCTGTGTCATCAGCATCCGCAACTGGACGCGGTGATGCTCGGTGACGGCCCGGAACGCGAGGCCTTGCAGGCGCGCATCGATGCTGCCGGTTTGCAGCCGCGGATTCGCCTGCCGGGCTATCAGACGGCAATGCAAGGCTGGTGGCAGCAACTCGATGCGCTGGTGATCAGCTCGCGCACCGAGGGCACGCCGATGATTCTGCTCGAGGCGATGCAGGCCGGGGTGCCGGTGGTGGCGTTCGCGGTCGGCGGTATTCCCGATGTCCTGCAGGACCGCCACAACGGCCTGCTCGCCGCGCCGACGGATACCGCCGCCCTCGCCCGCCAGCTCGACACACTGCTGGCCGAACCGAAACTGGCAGCGCAGTTGCGCGACAACGCCAGACGTACACAACAGGAACGCTACGACCTCAAGGCTTTGGCCGAACGCTGGTCGCAGCTGTACATCCACACGGCACGGGAGGCACGCACATGATTTTCCCGCTCTCGATCGTCAGTCTGTTCGCTCTGGTCAGCTTGGGTTTGCTGGCCAGTCCCTGGCCTTATCTGGCTCCGGGAGCGGTGATTGGCCTGGTCGGTTTTACCGTCCTGTACCGAAAGCCGACCTGGGGCCTGCTCGGCATTGCCGCGCTGGTGCCGTTCGAAGGTTTTTTCAAAGACAGCTCAGTATCGGGGAGCAAATTGCTCGGTGCCTCGCTGGCGGTGATCGTGATGCTGCAACTGGCGTTGCACCAGATCCCCTCGCAGCGCCTACGCAGCAATCTGTGGCACTGCCTGATCGGCTTCATGGTTTTGTATTTTCTCAGCCTGCTCAATACCGATGACATGGGCATGTCGCTGGGACACCTGCGCGAACTCAGCGTTGGTCTGGTGCTGTTTGTCATTACGTTGTTGATTGGCCGCGAACTGAACCTCGACCTGTTCGCCCGGCTGGTGACCCTCGCCGTCACCGCGACCTGCGCCATGGCGATGTTCTCGGCGAAGTTCCAGGATCAGGGGCGCGCCGCCGGCCTGCTCGAAGACCCCAACGCCTTCGCCATGCTCATCGCCTTCGCCATTCCTCTCGGACTGCTGCTGGTGATCCGCAGCCCGAACCTGCTGCACCGCCTGTTCTGGGGTGCCTGCTGCCTGCTGTTGCTGGGTGGCATGACCAAGACGGAATCACGCTCAGGCCTGGTGGTATTGGCGTTGAGCCTGCTCATCGGCATCTGGCACTACCGCGCGCAACTGACCCACATTCGTCCACGGCACCTGGGGTTCGTCATGCTCGGTGCGGCCATCGTGATTCCACTGGCGATCTACGCCATGCCGGCCGGTTACCTGGCGCGGATCCAGTCATTGAGCATCCTCAGCGCCGGCTCCAAGGCGCAGGACGAATCCCTCGGGCGCCGTGCTTCCTACATCGTCGTCGGCAGCCAGATGATCCGCGAGCACCCGGTGCTCGGCTCCGGCCCCGGCACCTTCCCGTTGCATTACGCGACCACCGGTTACGCCAAGGCGTTTTCCGCCAACCGCAAGATCGGCGACCTGTACCGCCGCGCCCACAACACCTATCTGGAAATCTTCAGCGAACTGGGCGTGCCCGCCGGGCTGTTCTTCGTCGGCATGCTCGGGCTCGGTCTGTACAACCTGATCCGCGCGCGGGCGGCGTGGATGCTGCGCGGTGATGGACACAGGGCAGACATGATGACCCATTTGGGTGTGAGCTTTCTGTCGCTGACCCTGTTCCTGATGTTCCTCAGCGCGCCGAACCAGAAGTACGTGTGGATCATGCTGGCGCTGACCAGCGTGCTGCGCGTCAAGGCCGAGCAGGCGCCACTGACTACGGAGACGCAGGCATGAAGCGGATCAGCATCGTCATTCCGATGTACAACGAGGCGCGGCACATTGGCCGAACCCTGCTCGCCGCACAAAAAGCCGCACACGCGGCCAATGTCGAGTGCGAGCTGATCGTGGTCGACAACGGTTCGAACGACCAGGGCCCGCACATTGCCCGGCAGTTCGGCGCAACCGTGCTCAGTTTGCCGGGGCTGTTGATCGGTGCGCTGCGTAATCGCGGCACGGCGATCGCCAGCGGCGAATGGCTGGCCTTCATCGACGCCGACGTAGAAATGCCGGAAACCTGGCTGCAGCCAACGTTCGACATCGAAGCCAGTGGCCAGGCCGATGTGTTCGGCCTGGACCTGCACACGCCGGCCGAGGCGCCATGGTTCGCCACGGCCTGGCAGCGCCGCACTTCGCAGCCGTCGCACCGCGCCAGCCACAGCGTCGATTGGCTGCCCAGTTCCAACCTGCTGATGCGTCGCGCATGGTTCGACAAGGTCGGCGGTTTCAACGAGGCCCTGCGCACTGGCGAAGACAAGGAATTCACCCTGCGCTTGCACGAACAGGGCGCGCGCCTGCTGTCGGTCAACGACCTCGTCGCGCTGCATTGGGGTTACGAGATGAACTGGCGCGAATGGATGGGCAAAGAAATGTGGCGTCAGGGTAGCCATCTGCAACTGCTGCGCACCCATGGCATGAGCCTGCGCCTGCTGCGCTTCCCGATGCTGTCGTTGTTCGTCTGGCTGCTGGACTTTCTGGCGATCTCGGCGCTGCTCGACGGTTTTCCGCACCACGCGGCGCTAATGGTGACGCTGACCCTGATGCCGGGTCTGGTACTGAGCGTTCGCCAGAGTATCAAGCACCGTGATCCGGTCTTTACCCTGCAACTGTGGGGCCTGCACTGGCTGCGCCTGCACCTGGCCGGCGCCGCTTTCATCCTGAGTCTGTGTCAGTGGAACGCAAGGAGGCCTGCCCGTGGCTGAATTCATTTTCTGGATGTGCCTGTTGCTGCCGGTCTACGCCTACGTCGGCTACCCGCTGTTGCTGACGATCCTCGCGCCGCTGTTTCCGGCGTGGCGACACACACCGGCACCGCCGCTGAACGTCAGCATCGTCATCGCTGCGCACAACGAGGCGCGGCATATCGAGCACAAGTTGCGCACGCTGCTGGCCCAGGATTATCAACCGGCGACGCTGCAGATCATCCTCGCCAGCGACGGCTCGACGGACGACACCGTGGCCTGCGCGCACAAAGTGATTGATCCGCGCATCACCGTCCTCGACCTGCCGCGTCAGGGCAAAGCCGCCACGTTGAATGCCGGCGCGGCCCTGAGCAGCGGCGACATTCTGGTGTTCACCGATGCCGACAACCAATGGTCGCGCGATACCCTCGGCCACTTGCTCGCGCCGCTGAGCGATCCGCAGGTCGGCGCCTGCGCCGGGCACATGGTGATACCAGTCACCGGTGGCGGCCTGAGCATCGGCGACAGTCTGTATCGGCATTACGAAGGCTGGTTGCGCCGGGTCGAGAATCGCACCGGCTGCATGGTCTCCGCCGACGGCGCCCTGCTCGCCTTGCGCCGCGAACTGTTCCAGAACGTGCCGGCCGAAGTCAACGACGACTTCTTTATCAGCACCTGCGCACCGGTGGCCGGCAAGCGCATCGTCTACGTGCCCGAAGCGCAAGTGATCGACCATGGTGTCGACGAGGCGGACAAACAGTTCCGCCGCCGGCAGCGCGTTACCGTCGGTGGCCTGCAAAGCCTGGCCCAGCGCCGCGAGCTGCTCAATCCGCTCAAGCATGGCCTGTATTCCCTGGCGTTGATCAGCCACAAACTGATCCGCCGCCTGGCGCCGGTGCTGCTGCTGCCGT
Organism: Pseudomonas sp. FR229a; assembly: GCF_030209115.1. Classification (NCBI taxonomy): domain Bacteria; kingdom Pseudomonadati; phylum Pseudomonadota; class Gammaproteobacteria; order Pseudomonadales; family Pseudomonadaceae; genus Pseudomonas; species Pseudomonas sp. FR229a. The sequence continues at coordinate 31,817 of NZ_JARVSP010000038.1, forward strand.
TGCTGCTGAGCAATTGCTGGCTGTGGGAAGAACACGGCTTCTATCGCCTGAGCCTGATCGCGCAACTGTTCGGCTACAGCGTGGCGATTGCCGGGCTGCTGGATGGGCAACACCGCTTGCCGAAACCGTTCCGCCTCGCCGCGTTTCTGCTGGTCACCCTCGCCGGGATGAGTCTTGGCCTGTGGCAGTTCCTGCGTGGCCAGCGGTATGCCCAGTGGAATCCGGAACAGAACCGTTAAGAGGACCGAAGCCATGGCGATCAAACAACTGATAAAAAGCACCAGTGGCTGGCTCTATCTCAACTCCCCGGTGGGTCGTCAGCAGTTGCAGGGCGCCGGGGTGATTCTGATGCTGCACCGCGTGCTGTCGAATGACCGCGCCGCCGACCTGCCGCACCGCAATGAATTGTGCGTCGGACCCAAGGCGTTCGAGCATTTGCTGGTGTGGCTGCGCAAGCATTTCGACTGCGTGCCGCTGATGGAAATCCTCCAGCCCAACGCTTTGCGCAGCGAACGCCCGCGCGTGGCGCTGACCTTTGACGATGGCTGGCGCGACAACGCGGTCAACGCGTTTGCACTGCTGCAAAAACATCAAGTGCCAGCGAGCATTTTCCTCTCCACCGATTTCATCGGCAGTCGCCAACGGTTCTGGTGGGAAAGCCTTGGCGAAACCCTCTGGGGCAGCCACGGTGAAAAGGCGCGCATGCACCTGATTGAATGCCTGCACGCGTGCAAACATCCGCTGCCAGTGCTGCTCGATGACATCGATGTCGAGCGCCGCAGTCTGGCGTTGTTGCATTACCTGCAAGGGCTGAAAAGCCTGGCGCCGCAGGAGCTGGAACAGCTCACCGACGAATGCCCGAAAGACGCTCTGCCACAGGCACTGGACTGGCATCAGGTGCGTGCGATGGAAGCCTCCGGTCTGGTGCGTTTCGGCCCGCACGGCGCCAGCCACGCGATCCTCACCGGCCTCGACGACGTGCGCCTGAGCGAAGAAATCCGCCGCAGCCGCGACGCCTTGAACAACGGCTGCAACCGACCGTTGCCGGTTTACTGCTACCCCAACGGCGACAACGATGAACGCGTGCGCCAGCAGGTCGCCGATCATGATTACCCGTTTGCGCTGGGCACCGGCACCGGGATCTATCGCGGCGACGGCGACCCGTTGAACCTGCCGCGTTTCGGCGTCAGCCAGCGCACCGCCCGCCATCCGCAATTGCTGTCGTGGCGGATCTACCGGGGAGCGCGACCATGAGCCGAGGCAACTACCTCAAGCACCTGGCGCTGAGCATGGGCACCAAACTGGCGATGATCGCCCTGCGTTTGCTGCGCAACGTGTTGCTCGCGCGGATTCTCGGGCCCAGCGAACGCGGCTTGTTCGCCCTGCTCAGCACTTTGCCGGATCTGATCAGCGCCGCCACCAGCGGCGGATTGAATACGGCGGTTGGTTATCAGGCGGCGAAGCAGCGGCCGATGGGTTTGCTGCTCAGCCAGGTGCTGGTGTTCGGTTGCCTGTTGGCCGGTTTGCTGACATTGCTGGTGGTCGCGCTGGTACGCGAATTCGGCGCGCAGCTGGACGTGACCGTGCAACTGGGCCTGCTCGCCTGGCTGTTGCTGTTGGCGGTGCCGTTGACCGTGTTGAAAAGCGGCCTGCTGACACTGCACAACGCCTCGGGTGGCGTGGTCGCGTTCAACGTCTTGCGGCTGATCGAATCGCTGGCGCCGCTGTTGCTGTTCGTCGCGCTGTTCTGGATGTGGCAGAGCGCAGCGCTGGAGGCGGCGCTGATCAGCTGGCTGGCAGGTATCAGTCTGGTGGTGCTCGCCGGTTGGGTCTGGCTGAAGCGGGCGCAGCCCTTGCAGTTGCAATGGGATCGCGCCAGCCAGAACGAACTGCTGCGCTTCAGTGCGCGCAGCCATCCCGATCTGCTGTTTCAGCAAGTGATTCTGCGCTCCGATTACCTGTTCATCGGCGCCCTGCTCGGCAGCACCGCGCTGGGCCATTACGCCATGGCGAGCGCTGCTGCCGAATTGCTGCTGATCGTCCCCGAAGCGGTGACCACACCCTTGATGAAGCGCCTGCTGCAACAGGATGAAGGCATGGACAAGGTCACTCCGCTGGCACTGCGCCTGACCGCAACGGTAATGCTCGGCGCCTGCCTGAGCATGGCCGTGATCGGCGAATGGTTGATCGTTACTCTGTTTGGCGCTGCCTACCAGCCGGCATATCCGGCGCTGCTGGCGTTGCTGCCGGGCCTGCTGGGCCTGTGCTACGCGAGCATTCTGCGCCTGGACTTGCTCGGCAAGAATCGCCCCGGCACGGTGTCGTTGTTGATGGGCCTGGGCGCGCTGCTCAATCTGGCGTTGAACCTGATACTGATTCCGGCCTACGGCATTGTCGGCGCCGCTGCCGCCTCATCGATCGCCTATCTGGCAGTGACCGTGGCCATGCTCGTGCTGTATGGCCGTTTGAGCGGCGTGCCGTTCTGGCAAACCCTGATCATCCTGCCCCGCGACGTGCTGCCGATGTGGTCGATGCTGCAGAGGAAGCCGGCATGAAAGGCTGGTACCTGCTGTTCGGACTCGGCTTGTCGCTGGATGCTTTGGCGGCGTCGATGCGCTGGGGCGAGATTCGTGACGGCAGTCTGTTTCTGCAAACCGATCAGCCCGACAGCGTGACTGTGCGCTGGACCCCGGCGTGGCAAGCGGATGCCAATGAAGAGCAGCTCTACCTGCTCGATGGTCGCGGCAAATTGCTCGGCGAACGCTTGATCAAGGCCAGCGAAACCCGTGGCAGTCAGCGCTGGCCGCTGCTGCCCGGTGCGGCGAGTTATCGGCTGGAAATTCCTGGCTACAGCTTCCGCCACTACCGCATCGAACACGATGAGCGCACCGTCGCCTTGTTTGCCCCGGCCAAAGTGCACTTCAGTGCCGAAAGCAAGAATGGCGACGTGCTGTATTTCAAAGTTGCGGCCGGTGAGCACGCGGTGCTCGCCGGCAAATTCCATGGCGGCGTCACCGCACTGCAGGCGCAGCAGGTCGGCGACCACCAGGCACTGACCCTCGCATTGAAACCCTATCGCGCCTATTGGCAGTTCGATCAGGTTGCGTTGCCGGTCAGCCCGCGCGAGCAGGTCTGGCGCCTGCAACTGCAAGGCAGCGGCAAAGCGGCGTTCTGGCTCGATGGTACGGCCAATCTGTTTGCGCAGAATCCGCAGCAACTGCAACCGCTGCGCGAAGAGATCGGAGATGTCCGGCTGGTACTGCATGACAAAGTCCTTGGACGCACGCCGGATCTTGGCATCGCTCTGCCCTACGTGATGCCGCCAGCGGCCAGCCATGCGCTGCTCGATGCGCTGAAGCCGACGGCGGCGAGCTATTACAGTTTTGTCGACGTCACCGCGCAGAATCCGCAGTTCGAGGACGCATTCCGCCGGGTCTATCAGCAGCGCTTCGGCATTCGCAACGACATCACCCTGCTGGCTGGCAGTCAGCGCCAGGCCGATCTGCGTGCCGACGTGCAGAGCAACAGCGGCCTCGACGCCTGGCTGGCGAGCACCCGCGCCCTCGGCGGCAACGGCACGCATTACATCGGCTTTGCCGACGAGCCCAATCTCAACTACTCCAGCTATGGGCAGTATCAGGCGATTTTCGCCAGCATGGCCCGTCAGGTGCGCAGCGACCCGGCGAATGCCCGCGCCGGTGTACGCATCGCCATGCCAGCCAGCTCGCGACTGGTCAACGGCCCGTTCGCCGATAACGCGGCGGACAAGCGCGGGATCGATTGGGCGGGGCGCCTGCTCAGCGAGTCAGCCGACCAGATCGATGCACTGGCCTGGCATGAATGGATGATTCGCGATCTGCTCGCCACCCGTGTCTACCGCGACAGTGTGCGCCGCGCCGCCGAACTGGTCGGCCTCGACGCCAATGGTCAGCCGCGCAAGGCCTTGCTCCTCGATCAGACCAACTTGTCCAGCGGCTCCAGCCTCAGCCCCTACGATCAGGAAACCCATTACACCTCGCTGTGGTGGGCGTCGGTGGTGATCAACGCCTCGCAGGACGGTTTGCTGAGCATGCTCAACTGGTTTCAGGCCGCCGATGAGCCGCAATACCCCAAAGGCATGTTGCGCGTATTGGGCGAGGATCGCTTCGAGCTGAAACCGGTCGGTCTGGCCCAGCAATTCATCGCCCGCCACTGGCTGCGGCAAGTGCTGCAACTGGACAACGACGCCTTCGAGGCGGATGTGCTGGCGATGGCCGGCGACGAGCAGCGCACGTTGCTCGGAGTGAACAAAGGCACGCGCCTGCAACGCGTCGATCTGAGCGGCGCCCGCTGCCCGTTGAACCATGGCGCGCTGCGTTACTTCGGCGCCGACAATCGCAGCCGCGACGCACCGTTTGCCTGCGACAACGGGCGCGTGCGTTTCGAACTGCCGGGACAAACCCTGTTTGCCCTGAGCTGGAGCGCTTCATGAGCCGCCCTTCGATGCTCTGCCGCGCGGGCTTGATGCCGCGCATGGCACCCTCATCAGGAGAAGAGACCATGGATGTTTTGCAAAAACTCAGCGGACATATTCGTCGTAAAGGCCTGCGAGCGACCTTGGGCAAGATCCGCAAACTGTACATTTTTTCCCATCAGCAACTGCTGTGGATGGAGCGCGACCTGGTCAGCCCGGTGCCGCCGCACCGCCTCAAACCCTATCCGCCACTGCGCGTGGTCAGGATTACGGCGGACAACGCCAGCGCTTTCGCACGCTACTTTGGCGACCGTGTCGGCACGATGGCCGAGCTGGCCAAAGAGGGCCATACCGGGCACATGCATGTCGACGAGCAAGGCGATGCCGTAGCGTTTATCTGGGGCACCCCGCGCGATTATTTCGACCGGCATTACTACGGCTGCCGGTTCCCGGTGAAACCCGGTGAGTTCTTCGAGTTCGGTGGCGAACTGGCCCGGGCGTACTGGGGGACGGAGCTGTCGGTAGACCTGCAATTGCGCCTGTGGGAAGCCATGGCCGCCCAGGGCTGCCGCAAAGTGGTCGATGTCTGTGAGTCGACCAACATACCGGCGCTCAAGCTGCACCTGCGCATGAGCTATACCGAACAACAGCGGATCATGAATATCTACACGCTGTTCGGTCGCTGGCGCTTCTATCGCGAAACCCGCTACAGCGGTTCGCGCCTGGCGGCGCTGGGTAAAACTTCCCGTCCACCTGTCAACGCAACGGCGGCCTGAACCTATGGTGATGCGATTCGAATGGCGCACGTCCCTGTGCGCCGCCGACTTCCCGGCAACCGCCTATGAAACGCTGCGCCTGGGCGTGGCCGACCATACGCCGTTCAACAATCTCGGTTGGTTGTGCGCGGCGGAACAGGCCTTGGGCGAGGATCAGCGCCTGCACATTCTGCTCGGTTGGGAAGCCGCAGAACTGCGTCTGTGCCTGCCGCTGGTGGCCAGCCGCGAGCGCTTCGCCGGCGTGCCGTTTCGGGTCTTGCATCACTTGGGTTATCCGCTGGCCGATCGCCTGGCTTTGCTGTCGCTGCTCGGCGGCGAGGAAATGCACGAGGCGCTGGTGCTGATTCGCCAGCGTCTGCCGCATGCGCTGTTGCAACTCAATGAGCTGTCGGAACCGGCGGGTGAAGAAAGTGCCGTCACCGCATGGATGGCACGCAGCTCCACGGCCGAACGACGCCTGAGCTGCCGGGTGCCGGTGCATCTGATCAGCGAAGCCGACCATCAGGAAGTCTCGGGCGACCCGCGCTACAAACTGCGCCGGGCACGCAAACGGATTGCCGCGTGCGGTGCGCAGATTCGCCGGATCACCCCGGATGCGCTGAGCATGGGTGCCTTGTTGCAGACCCTCGGCGAAGTCGAGGCGGTGAGCTGGAAAGGCGATGAAGGCGTCGGGATTTTCGCCACACCGCGCAGTCGCCAATGGATCGAACGCGCCTTCACCGCCCTCGCCGGCCAAGGCCTGGTGCGCGTGGTGATGCTCGAGCTGAACGGTCGCTGCATCAGCTATCGCCTCGGCCTGCTCGAACAGGGCCGGCTCTACGATTACAACCTTGCATTCCTGCCGCAATACGCCGACCTGGGCAGTGGCCGGGTGTTGCTGGAGGAATGGATTCGCTGGGGTCTGGATGAGCACTGGCGCTGGATCGATGCGTCACGGGTGAGCCTGGAAAACTCCAGCCATCAACTGCACGAGCGCATGACCGGGCAACTGGAACACTGGCGCTGGAGTTTCTATTCGTGGCGCCCAAGTGGGCTGGCATTGGGTCTGGCGCTGCGCATCTGGTATCGCTGCAAGCCCGCCGTGCAGCAGTGGCGAGCCCGCCGTGCAAACAAAAAAACTGCAGCACTGGTGCAACCTGTCGCAATCACTCCGGAGGGCGGCCATGCCTCGCCAAGTCATAGTCAACGCTGATGACTTCGGTCTCAGCGCCAATGAAAACGCGGTGATCTTCGCAGCTTTTCAGGCCGGCCTGATCAGCTCGGCCACCGCCATGGCCAACATGCCGGCGTTCGAAGCCGCCTGCGCGATGGCTCGGCATCCAGCACTGGAAGGTCGGATCGGCCTGCACTTCAACCTGACCTACGGACGCCCGCTGAGCCAGGCGATCCTGGGGCGGCGAACGTTCTGTGATGGCAACGGCGTGTTCGACCTCAACCTGCCCCGCCATAGCCTGTGGCTGGGTCGCGCAGACCGTGACGCGGTGCACGCCGAGTTGCAGGCGCAATGGCAACGCTGCGTCGATCACGGGATGCGCCCGAGCCATATCGACTCCCACCAGCACGTACACAACATCTGGCCGATCGGCGAAGTCGTCGCGAAGTTTGCCGCCGAGCAAGGCGTACCGATCCGGCTGGCGCGCAACCTCGGGCACAACCTCACGCTGCCCAAGCGCTTATTCAAAGGATTGCTCAATGGCCGTCTGCAGAGTCTGGCGCGGGTTTCCGCTGATTACGTCTGCACCCCGGTAGACCTGCGCAATGCCAGCGTGCCCAGAGACGGCGTACTGGAAATTGTCGCTCACCCGACCCGCCTCGGCGTCGATTTCGGCGATGCCTATCTCGGCTCCGGCGAGTCGTTGAGCGAGGTACTCGAGCAGGGTTTGAGGGGCGTCGCGCGGGTCTCGTATGCCGACCTCAATCGACAAGAAACACAGGGCGCCACGGCGCTCGAATGAATCACCGCTGTAACGCAAGCCGACACGACACTCACCACAACACCCGGGCCAAGACCCTGGAGGGGCATCATGAGCATCATCACCAAAGTGCAAGATCGCATCAGACAGAAAGGCCTGGGCCGCACCGTCGGGACGTTGTGGAAACGCTACGTGTTCTTCCACTGGGAACTGCTGTGGATGGAGCGCGATCTGGTCAGCCCGGTGCCACCGCACAAACTGCGCCCGTATGAAGGCCTGCGCAAAGTCGACATCACCGCGCAGAATGCCGTGGCGTTCAGCAAACACTTCGGCGACCGCGTCGGCACCATGGCCGAGCTGGCTGCCGAGGGCCACACCGGGCACATGTATCTCGACGCCGATGGCCATGCCGTGGGCTTCATCTGGGGCAGCATCCGCGACTACCACGATCGTCATTATTACGGCTGCACCTTCCCGGTCAAACCCGGGGAGTTTTTCGAATTCGGCGGCGAAATGATCCGCGCCTACTTCGGCAGCAGCCTGTCGGTGGACGTGCAGGTTGCGCTGTGGCAAGCCATGGCGGCACAGGGTTGCAACAAGGTCGTCGACGTTTGTGAAACCCATAACATCCCGGCGCTGAAACTGCATATCCGCATGGGCTATCAGGAACAAGGCCGCGTGACCCACGTTTACTGCCTGTTCGGCCGCTGGAAGTTCTTCCGCGAAACCCGCTACGAAGGGTCACGCCTGGATCCGCTGCGCAAACCGGGCCGACCGGTGGTAAGTGCCGCGGCGCAGGCTTGATCCGGCCTTGTGAAATGTGGCGGTCGCAAGGCCGCCATCGCGAGCAGGCTCGCTCCCACACTGGATGGTCGCCGTACGCGAAACCAATGTGGGAGATTCTATGGTTGTCCTCAAGCGATAACTGCCCCTTTTGGTTGATATT
>NZ_JARVSP010000031.1:0-37920 GCF_030209115.1 Pseudomonas sp. FR229a
GTTTGAAAAAGGTGACCCGCCGTAAGGGCGGAACCGTAATCAGCAACACCCGCAGAAACGGATATACACCCAAAACACCCAAAGCATGGTCGGCCCTCAGGCCGCCACGCAACCACAACTCAAACGGAGTCTTTGCGAACCCTGAACCAAGCCGCATACAACGCCGGCAAAAACAACAAAGTCAGCGCCGTTGCGACAATCAACCCACCCATGATCGCCACCGCCATCGGCCCGAAAAACACACTGCGCGACAACGGAATCATCGCCAGCACCGCCGCCAGCGCCGTCAGCACAATCGGCCGAAAGCGCCGCACCGTCGCCTCGATGATCGCCTGCCAAGGCCTGAGCCCGGCAGCAATATCCTGCTCGATCTGATCCACCAGAATCACCGAGTTGCGCATGATCATCCCGGACAATGCGATGGTCCCCAACATCGCCACAAACCCGAACGGCTGCCGGAACACCATCAGAAACAGCGTCACCCCGATCAACCCCAGAGGTGCAGTGAGAAACACCATCGCCGTACGCGAGAAACTGCGCAGTTGCACCATCAGCAAGGTCAGTACCACGACAATAAACATCGGCACCCCGGCATTCACCGACTTCTGCCCGCGCTCGGAATCCTCCACCGTGCCGCCGACATCCAGCAGATAACCATCGGGCAATTCGGCGCGAATCGGGTCAAGCGTCGGCATGATCTGTTTGACCAGCGTCGCCGGTTGCTCCTTGCCATAAATATCGGCACGCACGGTCACGTTCGGCAGGCGGTTGCGGTGCCAGATGATGCCTTCCTCGAAGCCATACTCCAGCGTGGCAATCTGCGACAGCGCCACACTGCGGCCATTATCGGTCGGCACCGCGAGGCTCGGCAACAAGGACAATTCAGTGCGTTCATGCACGGTGCCGCGCAGCAGAATCTCGATCAATTCGTTATCTTCGCGATACTGGCTGACCGTTGAGCCGACCAGGGAACTCTGGAGGAATTTCGCCAGATTGGCGGTGCTCACGCCAAGTGCACGGGCGCGGTCCTGGTCGATGTTCAGGTAGACGACTTTGCTCGGCTCTTCCCAGTCCAGATGCACATTGACCACATGCGGGTTCTCGCGAACCTTCGCCGCCACTTTGCGCGCCAGCGCTCGAACCTCTTCAATGTGTTCGCCGGTGACGCGGAACTGCACCGGATAGCCAACCGGCGGACCGTTTTCCAAACGAGTAACCCGCGAACGCAGGGCCGGGAATTGTTCGTTGAGGGTTTCGATCAACCAGTTGCGCAGCGCTTCACGCTCTTCGATGGTTTTCGCCAACACCACAAACTGGGCAAAACTCGCCGCCGGCAATTGCTGATCCAGCGGCAGGTAGAAACGCGGCGAGCCAGTGCCGACATAGGCCACATAATTCTCGATACCGGCGTGCTCCTTGAGCAGCGCCTCGAGGCGTTTGACTTCACTGGTGGTGTTGGCCAGCGAAACGCCTTCGGCGAGTTTCAGATCAACCATCAACTCCAGCCGGTTCGAAGCCGGGAAGAACTGCTGCGGGACGAAACGGAACAGCATCACCGAGGCGATGAACAGGCCCACGGTCAGCACGATCACAGTCTTGCGATGCGCCACGCACCACTCCACCAGTCGCCGCACGCGCTGATAAAACGGCGTCGCGTACGGGTCCGGCTGACCATCGCCAGTGCCGTGTTTTGCCGCATGAATTTTCGCCAGATCCGGCAGGAGTTTTTCCCCCAGATACGGCACGAACATTACCGCCGCGACCCATGAGGCCAGCAAGGCAATGGTCACCACTTGGAAAATCGAGCGGGTATATTCGCCAGTGCCGGACTGCGCAGTGGCAATCGGCAGGAAGCCGGCGGCGGTGATCAACGTGCCGGTGAGCATCGGAAACGCCGTACTGGTCCAGGCATAACTTGCCGCGCGAATGCGATCGAAACCCTGCTCCATTTTGATCGCCATCATTTCCACGGCGATGATCGCGTCGTCCACCAGAAGCCCCAGCGCCAGTACCAGTGCACCGAGGGAGATCTTGTGCAGGCCGATCCCGAGGTAGTACATGCAGGCGAAGGTCATCGCCAGCACCAGCGGAATGGTCAACGCGACGACCATGCCAGTGCGCACGCCGAGAGAGAAGAAACTCACCAGCAGGACGATCGCCAGCGCTTCGACCAACACCTGAACAAACTCGCCGACCCCGGTTTTCACTGCGGCCGGCTGATCGGAGACCTTGCGCAGCTGCATCCCGGCCGGGAGATTTTTCTGGATCCGCGAAAATTCGCCTTCCAGCGCTTTGCCCAGCACCAGAATGTCGCCGCCATCCTTCATCGCCACGGCCAGACCGATCGCATCGTCGCCCATGAAACGCATGCGCGGCGCCGGGGGGTCGCTGAAACCGCGACGCACATCGGCGATATCGGAGATGCGGAACGTACGATCGGCGACGCGGATCGGAAAGTTCTTTATCTCATCGACTGTCTGAAAATTCCCTGAAACGCGTAGCTGCAAGCGCTCGCTACCGGTTTCGAAGAACCCCGCCGTAGAGACCGCGTTCTGCTCCTCCAGCGCCTGCTGCACCGCTGCCAGCGGCAAGCCGAGGGTGGCGAGTTTGACGTTGGACAGCTCGACCCAGATCTTCTCGTCCTGCAGGCCGAGCAGTTCGACCTTGCCAACGTCCTTGACCCGTTGCAGCTGGATCTGGATGCGGTCGGCGTAATCCTTGAGCACGGCGTAATCGAAACCGTCGCCGGTCAGCGCGTAGATATTGCCGAAGGTGGTGCCGAACTCGTCGTTGAAAAACGGCCCCTGGATTCCCGGCGGCAAGGTCTGGCGGATGTCGCCGACCTTTTTGCGCAATTGATACCAGAGGTCGGGGATTTGCTTGGAGTGCATCGAATCGCGGGCAATGAAAGTGACCTGGGATTCGCCGGGGCGGGAGAACGACATGATGCGTTCGTACTCGCCGGTTTCCATCAGCTTCTTTTCGATGCGTTCGGTGACCTGGCGCGAGACTTCCTGCGCGGTCGCACCGGGCCAGCGGGTCTGGATGACCATCGCCTTGAAGGTGAACGGCGGGTCTTCGCTCTGGCCGAGTTTGGTGTAGGACAGCGCGCCGACAACGGCGAGCAAAAGCATCAGGAACAGTACGATCTGGCGATTACGCAACGCCCATTCGGAGAGGTTGAAGCGCATCGGGGCTTACTCCTTGTTCGCCAGATTGACCACACGGTTGGAGCGATCCACCGGTCGCACCTGCTGACCATCGAGCAACACATGGACGCCGGCGGCCACCACCCAGTCGCTGGCATTCAGGCCTTGGAGGACTGCCACGCTTTTCTCGCCGAACGGGCCGACCCGCACCGGGGTTTTCTTCAACGTGTTGTTGCCGTTGACCACCCAGACGTAGGTCGCGCCGTTCTCAGCGGTCAGCGCCGAAAGCGGAATGGACAGCGAAACACTGTCGGCCGCTTGCACGAACACCCGGGCGCTCTGCCCCAATTGCGCCGGGACTTTGCCGCTGGTGAAGGAGATACGCGCGGCAAAGGTGCGAGAGCGCGGGTCGGCGGATGGCGACAGCTCGCGGATCTGCCCGGCGAAGCGTTGATTCTGCTGTGCCCACAATTCCACGGTCACTGGCTGACCGACCTTGAAGCGGCCGAAGCTTTGCTCCGGCAGACTGATCAGGACTTCGCGCTCGCCGTCGGTGGCGAGGGTGAACACGGTTTGCCCGGCGGCGACCACTTGGCCGACTTCCACCGAACGCTTGGCCACCACACCGTCCTGTGGCGCACGCAGCACCGCGTAACTGGCCTGGTTGGTCGATACGTTGAATTCGGCTTTGATTTGTTTAAGGCGGGCTTCGCCGGAGCGGTATAGATTTTCCGCGTTGTCGTAGGCCGAGCGGCTGACCATCTGCCGCTCCATCAGGGTTTTGTAGCGATCGCGCTCGGCGCGCACCAGGTTCAGATTGGCCTCGGCGGCGGCGACCTGCGCGCGGGTGGCCTCCAGTTGCAATCGTGCGTCTTGCGGATCGAGTTCGGCCAAGGGCTGATCGGCCTTGACCCGCTGACCTTCGTCGACCAGTCGTCGGCTGACTTTGCCGCCGATGCGGAACGCCAGATCAGGCTCATAACGGGCGCGAACCTCGCCCGGATAACTTTCCATCGCCTGCGCCGAAGGCTCGGGTTGCACCACCATGGCCGGTCGCACGGTGACTTTCGTCACCTCTTCCTGACCGCACGCCGATAACAGGAACGCCAGACTGACTGGCACGGCAAAGGACAACGCATGGCGGAACATGGTGACGGACCTTTCGCGAATGAGGCTTGGAATATTTATACTGGCGGGTATGGTATTAATAGCAAACTCACCAGTCCAGTATTAAAAGCGAAGAATGTCGAACAATCTTTCAGCTCCAAACGGCCCGGGCCGCCCCAAGGATCTGGCCAAGCGCCAGGCGATCCTCGACGCGGCGAAAACCCTGTTTCTCTGTCATGGCTACGCCAACACCAGCATGGACGCGGTCGCCAGCGAGGCCGGCGTGTCGAAGCTGACGGTCTACAGCCATTTCAACGACAAGGAGACGCTGTTTTCCGCCGCCGTCGTCGCGAAATGCGAGGAACAACTGCCGCCGCTGTTCTTCGAGTTGCCGGAAAACATCCCGGTGGAAAATGTGTTGCTGAACATTGCCCGAGGCTTCCACCAACTGATCAACAGCGATGAATCAGTCAACCTGCACCGCTTGATCATGGCGCTGGGCAGCCAGGACCCGAAGCTGTCGCTGATCTTCTTCGAGGCCGGCCCCGAGCGTGTGGTCAACGGCATGGAAGGTTTGCTGGCGAAGATCCATGCGAGCGGCGCGCTGAGCATCGACCAGCCACGCAATGCCGCTGAGCATTTCTTCTGCCTGATCAAAGGCGCGGGAAATTTCCGTTTGCTTTATGGCTGCGGCGAGCCGCTGACGGGTGAGGCGGCGGAGCGCCATGTAAGGGAGGTGGTGGGGTTGTTTATGAGGGCGTACAAACCCTGACAGTTTTGCGGTGCTTGTGCAGACCGCTTCGCGAGCAGGCTCGCTCCCACATTGGAATGCATTTCAACTGTGGGAGCGAGCCTGCTCGCGAATGGGGCGACGCGGTCTCAGGGCTTCAGCGCTTTTTTAGGATAAATGTCATACCGGCTCGATTTGCCATCCAGCGCATGGCTCGGTTTCGGCCCTTCGATGCACGGTGCCTTGCGCGGGCGTTTGACGACTACCCGGTGCGTGGCCAGCGCCAGCGCCGCTTCAAGCAGGGCCGGTGCATCCGGATCATCACCGACCAGCGGGCGAAACAGGCGCATTTCCTTTTTCACCAACGCGGTTTTCTCGCGATGCGGGAACATCGGGTCGAGATAGATCACCTGCGGCGGCTCCCCTTCCCAACTGCGCATCACTTCGATGGAGTTGCCCTTGAGCAATTTCATCCGCGCCACGATCGGCGCCACGTCGAAATCTTCCGCCGCCCGCGCCAGCCCATCCTCGAGCAGCGCGCCGATCAACGGCTGACGCTCGATCAGGCTCATCTCACAACCCAGACTGGCCAGCACGAACGCATCCTTGCCCAGCCCTGCCGTGGCGTCCAGCACGCGCGGACGCACGCCTTGGGCGATGCCGACCGCTTTGGCGATCATCTGCCCGCTGCCGCCGCCATACAAACGCCGGTGCGCCGCGCCGCCTTCGACAAAGTCGACCCGCACCGGGCCCGGGGCGTCCGGACCAAGCTGCTGCAACTGCAACCCCTGCTCGCCGACCTGCAAGGCGAACTCGCCGTCCGCCTCGCCGAGCGGCAGGCCGAGACGCTCGGCCCAGTGCTCGGCTTGTGCTTGAAACGTCGGGGCGAGGGCCTGGACTTGGATGCGGCAGGCCGCGGGTGACTCGATCATGAAAAAACGCTCAAAAAAGTTAAGGATCGACAAAAAACCGCCGATAAACCATTCAACGCGCATTTTGCCAGAGCTGAGCGGCAACCGAAAAAAATGTCAGGCATTCTTCCCACATCGATTGGCTACGTTTCGCCCCATGGCGACTTCAGCCGTCATAACACTCAAGCACTGAGCGGCGTCAGTCACCTGTGGCAGGATTTCTTTGCCCAGGCCCTGGCCGAACAGACGAGTGAAGTGGTGCCGGCCTGTGGCACGTTTCCACCGGTTGACTTGAACAGCCCGGAAGAACCGACCGTTGGCAGCGAGCTGCACGCGCACATCGTCAGCCAGCGCGAGTGCGATGTGGTTGAAACCGAAGTTCGCCCGCCAGAGCCGCTGTTCCTGCCAATCGCTGAATTCGAAATGGAGCTGCTGGACAAGCCGTTCCCACCGTTCCCGCCAGAAGAACTCAAAGCCCAGCAAGAGCAGCAGGATTTCGATAGCAGTTGGGTGCGACCGATCGTGATCAACAATGGCCAGCCGCTGCCTGAGCCAGGCCCCGCTCCGCAAAAACGCCCACTGTACCTGCCGATCGCCGAGTTCGACCTGGACTTGCTGCAGAAGCCGTACCCACCGTTCCCGCCGGAAGAAATCGTCGAGCAGCAGAAGGCCCTGGACTTCGACAACGGCTGGGCTCGCCCGATCGTTCTGCAGAACCTGCGCCTCGCCGCCTGACCCTCAGCGACACACGCTCCAGCGCCCGACATCGACATGAAAGTGATTGCGATGGGCGGCGTTGTAATCCGGGCTCAACACCACACTGAATGACTCACAGGCGCCATCGCGCACCTGGCGCAGAAACTGTGCGTCCTGATTTTGTTTGGGCCAATCCTTGAGCACGCTGATCGTGCGTCCATCAGCCAGGCGGAAGCCGGCGATGTCCAGCGCGTCGGCACTGGCGTGCCGACTGAGGGCGCCGTTCTCACGGTTGTAGACATTGCGACAGGCGAAGCTGCCGAGATGGTCGACACGCGTGACTTTCTGGCCATACACCGATTGCGCGACCGGTTGCAGGGTGTGGTGTTCGAACATCGCGTAGGCCACCGCCAGCGGGCAGCTGGCGATGAAACTGCTGCTCAGCGCCACTTCACCGCCCTGCACACGCAGAGCGCCGATCAGCGGGCACTTCGCACCGGGACTGTCGGCCTGGCGGCTGACGCGCAGATCCGCGCTGCCCAGCGCCTGTGCGCACAGCTCAGGATCGCTGCGCAGGCGCATGAGTTTGTAACCGGTCAGCCAGTTGGGCGCGGCTTTTACGTCCAGCGGTGCCCACGGATTCCATTGCGCTGGCACGTCCAGCCAGCCGCGCCAGACACTGACCGCTGCACCGCCGATCGCCAGCAACACCAACCAGAACAGCCAACGCCCCATGCTCAGTCCTTGAAGAATTGATTGGCCCTGGCGTACGGCATCGACTGCGACGTAAAGCCAAACGTGCCGGACTGCTGGATTTCTTCAGCCGCGCGGAAAAATTCGCCGAACGCCGCCAGCGCCAGCGCCGATCCGGTGCTGATCCGCCGTACGCCCATTTCCTCGAGCTGTTGTACGGTCAGTTTCAAACCGCCAGACATCAACACATTGACCGGTTTCGGCGCCACGGCCTGCACCACTGCGCGCACTTCTTCGGCGCTGCGCAAACCCGGCGCATAAAGAACGTCGGCACCTGCGGCGGCAAATGCCTGCAAGCGGCGAATGGTGTCATCGAGGTCGGGATTACCGTGCAGGTAGTTTTCCGCGCGAGCGGTGAGGACAAAGGGAAACGGCAGCGTGCGCACCGCGGCGACGGCGGCTTCAATGCGCGCCACGGCGTGTTCGAAGCAATAGATCGGCGCGTCCGGACGCCCCGTGGCATCTTCGATCGAACCACCCACCGCCCCCGCCTCGGCTGCGCGCAGAAGACTCTGCGCAGCCTCGACCGGGTCATCGGCAAAGCCGTTTTCCAAATCCACCGCCACCGGCAGATCAGTCGCTGCGACGATCGCGCGGACATTGGCCAGGGTCTCGTCGAGACTCAACGCGCCGTCCGCCTTGCCTTGGGAGAACGCGTAACCGGCGCTGGTGGTGGCCAAGGCCGAATAACCCAGACTGGCGAGCATCTTCGCCGAACCGGCGTCCCACGGATTGGGAATCACGAAAGTCCCTTGACGATCATGCAGGGCTTTGAAGGCTTGGGCTTTACGCAGTTGCGCCTGACTGGCTTGGACGTTCATCGACGGGCTCCCGGGCAGAAAAAAACCGCCTCAGAGCAAGCCAAGCTGCTCGACGGCGGGTTCTCTGTATAGCTCAGGCAGCGCGGGCAAGCCAGGCAAACGTTGCATCAGTTGCGCGTGAAAACGTTGCGCGAGTTTCGCTGCCAACAGGTTGTCGGCGGTGTGCAGAAAGATGTACGGGGTGCGGCCCTCTTCGATCCATTCGGCAATTTTCGCCACCCACGGCACGAGAAACGCATCGTTGGCCTCAAGCTCGGGATGGCCGATGAAGCGCACCTGCGGAAACTGCGTGAACGCTGCGGGACGGGTCGGCACGCGTGGCTTTTTCGATTGCGCGTGGATCACCGAAGACTCGGTCGACAGGCAACTGAACAGCGCACGCGGGTCGAGACAGATGCGCTCCACGCCGCGATCCAGCAGCAGGCGATTGAGCAGGCGCTCGCTCTCGCCCTTGGCGAAGAACTGTTCATTGCGTACTTCCACCGCAAGCGGGCAATCCAGCGCGTCGATGAACGCCACCAGTTCCGGCAGACGCTGCGGTGTAAAGCTTTTCGACAATTGCAGCCACAGCGGCGAAACACGCTCGCCCAACGGCTTGAGTAATTGCAGGAAGGTTTCGGCAGCAGTCAGTTGCTCGCGCAGGTCGCCACTGTGACTGATGTCGCCGGGGAATTTGGCGGTAAAGCGAAAGTGCGCCGGCATGATCTCGGCCCAGCGCTGCACAGTGGCTGGCGAAGGGCTGGCGTAGAAGGTGGTGTTGCCTTCGACGGCGTTGAACACCTGGCAATAGAGAGCGAGAAAATCGGAGGTTTTTGCATCTACCGGATACATATACTCGCGCCAGGCATTTTCGCTCCAGGACGGACATCCGAGGTAGTAAGGCAGATCCATCAGATATACAGATCGAGGCCCAGCACGTCCGCATCCCAATCGACAAAACCGGCAGTACTCAGGTAGCTGGCCAACGCCATCGCTACGCTTTTCTTCATTGCGCGGTGGTAGATCATGTCTTGCTGACGGGCAGGCAGGTTGCTCAGACGTTGCGCGGTGGCTTGGGCAGCACGGGCGGCCAACTGCTCTTCGCTCGGGAATTCCAGCTCGCCGTCGATGATGTCGACGGACTCATCCAGCGCCGCATTGCCTTTGCGCGGCTTGCGCTTGATGGGATAGGACTGAGTGGAAACGCCGTCTATACGCATAATGTCATGCTCGGTATCGATGATGGCAATTTAGCGGCACTTGACCGACTTAGCAAACCGCCGAGTGATAACTAGAACACAGAAAGCGCAAAAGGTTTTAAGCGAGGGGGTAGAAACTGACGATTGACTGGATTAGGGATAAGGCACTGAATACCCGGCGGGCGCTTTTGTGGCGAGGGAGCTTGCTCCCGCTGGGCAGCGAAGCGGCCCCGTTTATTCATCAGTCAAATCGCGAATGCAGGGTTTGCGACTGCTGCGCAGCCGAACGGGAGCAAGCTCCCTCGCCAAAGGGAACAGCACAGACCGGAGATCAGCGGGCTTTGGGGGTGGCGACTTTATCGCGCAGGTAAACCGGCTGGGCGTCATCCGCCGGGATCGATTCGCCGCGCTCCCAGGCGAAACGCGCCAGCGTCAGCAGGTCTTCAGCGTGGGGCAACATGCCGGCGTCGGAGCCGCTCAGATTGACCGCAATGCGCTCACCATAACCCCAACCGGTTCCGGCACCGAACCAGTCGCCGCTGGCATCGGCCGGCAACGCAGCCACTTCCGGCGGCAGCACGGCTTCGGCGCCAACCAGACGCATCTCCCCCGCCGTCTCGCGATAGCAGCCCCAATACACTTCATCCATCCGCGCATCGATGGCGGCCGCGACCTGGCTGACGCCCTTCTCACGCAAGGCACGCTGCGCCAACACCGCAAGATTGGATACCGGCAGCACCGGACGATCCAGCGCGAACGCCAAACCTTGCACTACGCCGATGGCAATCCGCACACCGGTAAACGCGCCCGGGCCACGACCGAAAGCGATGGCGTCGACCGCTTGCAATGTGGTGCCCGCATCGGCGAGCAATCGCTGGATCATCGGCAGCAGCTTCTGCGCGTGCAAACGCGGGATCACCTCGTAATGGCTCGTGACCTTGCCGTCATGCAGCAAGGCAACGGAGCAAGCTTCAGTCGCGGTGTCCAGGGCCAGCAAGGTGCTCATCGATGTTTCCAAAACAGGGGTGGGAAAAAAGTGCGTCAGTATAAACAACTACGGCCCGCAAGCGGGCCGTGGATTGATGCTGCGGTTCAGACTTTTCAGCTCAGCGCGGCCAGCACCTTGGCGGTGATCGCATCGACCGAACCCACGCCTGGAATGTGGCTGTACTTCGGCTTGCCACCATTGGCGGCAGACAGGTTCTGGTAGAACTCCACCAGCGGCTTGGTCTGCGAATGGTAGACCGACAGACGATGACGCACGGTTTCTTCGGTGTCGTCCTTGCGCTGCACCAGCTCTTCGCCGGTGATGTCGTCCTTGCCAGCCAGTTTCGGCGGGTTGTAGACGATGTGGTAAACGCGGCCGCTGGCTTCGTGAACACGGCGACCGGCGATGCGCTGGACGATTTCTTCGTCTTCAACAGCGATTTCCACCACGGCGTCCAGTTCGACACCGGCAGTGACCAGTGCTTCGGCCTGCGGAATGGTGCGCGGGAAGCCGTCGAACAGGAAACCGTTGGCGCAATCAGGTTGAGCGATGCGGTCCTTGACCAGCGCGATGATCAGGTCATCCGACACCAGGCCGCCGGCATCCATGATGCTCTTGGCTTGCACGCCCAGGGGAGTGCCAGCCTTGACCGCAGCACGCAGCATGTCGCCGGTGGAGATTTGCGGAATGCCGAATTTCTCGGTGATGAACTTTGCCTGAGTACCTTTACCGGCCCCGGGAGCTCCCAGCAGAATGACGCGCATCGATGTGCTCCTCAATTTTTTATATAAAAGCTTTACAAAACAAAGGATTCGCACGTAACCGGCGGATCCTGAAAATACGGGTCGTGGCCGCACAAACGGCCAAAGGCTGATCAAGATACACAGCAGGCTGCGCCCACACAAGACGCCAAAAGTCGGAGAAACCGACGCCCGCCGTGACCTCGCGACGCGGTAACCCAAGTCGCAACCCCTACATTAACTGTCGCCTCGCGGCACTTTCCTACAGCAGGAGAAGCGGCATCCGACCCTCATCGCGAATGCCGCCTGACGTGATCAGCAACCTTAGCCGGTATTGCGCAAGCCGGCGGCAATCCCCGCTACAGACACCAGCAGCGCCTGTTCCACCGGGCTGCCCTGCTCGACTTCCTGCTGCCGCGAGCGCGCCAACAACTCCGCCTGCAATAGATGCAGCGGGTCGAGGTAGGTGTTGCGCAAGCGGATGAATTCGAGGGTGTCCGGGCTGTGCGCCAGCAGCTGCGACTGCCCGGTCAGACCGAGCACCACCGAGCAAGCCTGCGACAATAGGTCGCGTAACTGCGCGCCCAACGGCAGCAGTTCGGCTTCGACCAGACGCTCGTCGTAGGACTGCGCAATATCCGCGTCGGCTTTGGCCAGAACCATTTCCAGCATGTCGATGCGGGTGCGGAAGAACGGCCATTGCTCGCGCATCTGCCCGAGCAACTCCCCCTCGCCGCGCTCCAGGGCCTTGCTCAGCGCCGTCTCCCAACCGAGCCAGGCCGGCAGCATCAGCCGCGTTTGGGTCCAGCCGAAAATCCACGGGATCGCCCGCAGGCTTTCGATACCGCCGGCACGACGTTTGGCGGGACGACTGCCCAAAGGCAAACGTCCCAGTTCCTGCTCCGGGGTCGACTGACGGAAATACTCGACGAATTGCGGATTTTCCCGCACCACCTGGCGGTAAGCGCTGACACCGTCAGCCGCCAATTCGTCCATCAGATGCCGCCATTCAGGGGTCGGCGGCGGCGGTGGCAGCAAGGTCGCTTCGAGCACGGCGGCCAGATAGAGATTGAGGTTTTGCTCGGCGATGTCTGGCAGGCCGAATTTGAAACGAATCATTTCGCCCTGCTCGGTGGTCCGGAAGCGCCCCGCCACTGAGCCCGGCGGCTGCGACAGAATCGCCGCGTGGGCCGGGCCGCCACCACGGCCCACGGTGCCGCCGCGACCGTGGAACAACAACAGTTCGACTTGCTGCTCGCGGCAGATTTCCACCAGGCGCTCCTGCGCGCGATATTGCGCCCAGGCCGCAGCGGTGGTGCCGGCATCCTTGGCCGAATCGGAATAGCCGATCATCACTTCCTGCGGGCCGTGCAGGCGCGCGCGATAGCCCGGCAACAGCAATAGACGTTCCATCACCGGCCCGGCGTTATCGAGGTCGGCGAGGGTTTCGAACAGCGGCACTACGCGCATCGGCCGCAGCACACCGGATTCCTTGAGCAGCAGTTGTACGGCCAGCACATCGGAAGCGGCGCCCGCCATGGAGATCACGTAGGAGCCCAGCGACGCAGCAGGCGCGGCGGCGATTTCCTTGCAGGTGTTGAGCACTTCAGCGGTGTCCGCCGACGGTTTGAAATGCGCCGGCAGCAACGGACGACGGTTGCTCAGCTCCTCGGTGAGGAAGTTGATGCGCTGCTCTTCGTCCCAGTCTTCATAGCGGCCGAGGCCGAGGTAATCGGTGATTTCCGTCATCGCCGAACTGTGCCGCGTGGAATCCTGGCGCACATCGAGGCGCACCAGGAACAGGCCGAACGTCACCGCCCGACGCAGGCAATCGAGCAACGGCCCGTCGGCGATAACGCCCATGCCGCATTCGTGCAGCGAGTTGAAACACAGCTGCAAAGGTTCGAGCAGATCGCGATTGTCGTGCAGCACATCGGCGGGTGCCGGGGTCGGCGCGGTCAACGCGGCATGCGCCCAATTGCGCGTAGCTCGCAAGCGTTCGCGCAATTGCTTGAGGACTGCGCGATAGGGTTCGGCGCTGTCGCCTGCCTTGGCCTTCAGCGCGTCGCTGGCCTGCTGCATCGACAGTTCGGCAGCGAGATGATCGACGTCGCGCAGGTACAAATCAGCGGCCATCCAGCGCGCCAGGAGTAAAACTTCTCGGGTCACTGCTGCAGTGACATTGGGGTTGCCGTCACGGTCGCCGCCCATCCACGAGGCAAAGCGAATCGGCGCGGCTTCCAGCGGCAAGCGCAGGCCCGTCGCAGCGAACAGCGCCTGATCGGCCTTGCGCATATGGTTGGGGATCGCCTGCCACAAGGAGTGCTCGATCACTGCAAAGCCCCACTTGGCTTCATCGACCGGGGTCGGTCGGGTGCGGCGGATTTCCTCAGTGTGCCAGGCTTCGGCGATCAGCCGCTGCAGTTTGGTCTGGATCTGCTCGCGCTCGGCGCTGGTCAGGTCGCGATGATCCTGTGCGGCCAGTTGCGCGGCGATCGCGTCGTACTTCTGGATAAGCGTGCGCCGTGCCACTTCGGTCGGGTGTGCGGTGAGCACCAGTTCGATTTCCAGCCGCGCCAGTTGCCGGGCCAGAGATTCAGCGCTGTGGCCTTCACTGCGCAGGCGCGCGAGCAGTTCCGGCAATACCCGCGACTCGAACGGCGCCGGCTGCGACTCCTCGCGGCGATGGATCAGTTGGTACTGCTCAGCGATGTTGGCCAGGTTGAGAAACTGGTTGAAGGCCCGCGCGACCGGAAGCAATTCGTCTTCGCTCAATTGATTGAGACTGGCGCTCAGTTCGGCGTCCATCGAGCCACGCCGGTCGGCTTTGGCGCCCTTGCGAATCTGCTCGATCTTGTCGAGGAACGCCTCGCCGTACTGGTCTCGAATGGTGTTGCCCAACAGCTCTCCGAGCAGGTGAACGTCTTCGCGCAAGCGTGCATCAATATCGGTCATCAGCAGTTCTCCAGCGGTAATCGGGGACAGCGCAGAAATGAATGCTTTGCCAGAGAGTGCCGCTCTGCGCCGCTTCTTACAAGCAGGCGACGAATCGACTTAAACCTTGCGCGCGAAAGCCAGTCTCAACAGTAAGCCGTACGAAGGCCCGCCGCCGGCGCTGCCGGACACTCACCCAGGCCTGCCTGCAGCAGGCGCGAAATGAGGTCATCATGAAAATTCGTGAACTCGCCCAGCATTGGGAAGAAAACGCCAAAGGTCGCCTGACCGACACTGGCTACACGATTCACCTGGATGTGGAATCCGCTGCTCGCCTGGCGGCGATTGCCGAAATGTACCCCAAGCGTCATCCCGAGGAACTGCTCGGCGAACTGATCGGCGCCGCGCTCGAGGAGTTCGAAGCGAGCCTGCCGTATGTGAAGGGTTCAACGGTGGTGGCGACGGATGAGGAAGGTGACCCGTTGTATGAAGATGTCGGCCCGACCCCGCGTTTTCTGGCGCTGTCGCGGCGGCATCTGCATGACTTGTCGTCGGCTGAGAACAAGCAGAAGCACTGACCCGACACAAATCAAAACTGTAGGAGCGAGCCTGCTCGCGATGGCGTTTTCCAGCTACCCCATGCGTGGCTGACCCACCGCTATCGTGAGCGGGCTCACTCCTACAATGGATGGTGACATCCTGAATATTTACCCCGCGCGTACCGCTTCCGACCATCAAAGTTCCCGTCCCAGAGCCTTGTCCAATCGGTCAATTTAATTTTTGGCGATAGGCCATCTTTTCTGAACTTTTCAAAAAAGCCGCCGGTCGGAACTGATAACCACGCCTGGAACGAGCGTTTCAATTCGCGTCAACAAGCGATGCTTTCGGCTCCTCTGCCAGGATGGATTCAGTTGTATTTTCAGGAGATGCCTAATGGAGTTGAAGACCATGAAAACCCAAACCTCGTTTTCCCACCTGCGCGGTCTGAAACTGGCCGCTCTGGCCATCGGCACCAGCTTCGTGCTGGCCGGTTGCGCGGGTAATCCACCGACCGAGCAGTACGCCGTGACCCAATCGGCCGTCAACAGCGCTGTCAGCGCTGGTGGTACCGAGTTCGCTGCAGTGGAAATGAAGCAGGCTCAGGACAAACTGAAACAAGCTGAAATCGCCATGCACGACAAGAAGTATGACGAGGCCCGTCGCCTGTCCGAACAGGCTGAATGGGACGCTCGCGTCGCTGAACGCAAGGCTCAGGCCGCCAAGGCTGAACAGGCTGTGAAGGATTCCCAGAAAGGTGTTCAGGAACTGCGTCAGGAAAGCCAGCGCACTGTGCAGTAAGCGCGCATCCCGACCGCAAAGCTGAAACTCTTACCGATAGAAAGGACGACAAATTATGCGTAAGCAACTGATGATTCCCGCTCTTCTGGCCGCAAGCGTTGCACTGGCTGCCTGCTCCACCCCGCCTAACCCGAACCTGGAACAGGCACGCACCAACTACGCCGGCCTGCAGGCCAACCCACAGGCAAGCAAAGTCGCGGCACTGGAAACCAAAGACGCCAGCGACTATCTGGACAAGGCCGACAAGGCTTATCTGGATAAAGAAGACGCGGCCAAGGTTGACCAACTGGCCTACCTGACCAACCAGCGCGTCGAAGTGGCCAAGCAGACCATCGCCCTGCGCACCGCTGAAAACAACCTGAAAAACGCCGCTGCACAGCGCGCTCAGGCTCGTCTGGATGCCCGTGACCAGCAGATCAAACAGCTGCAGGACAGCCTCAACGCCAAGCAGACCGATCGCGGTACGCTGGTGACTTTCGGTGACGTGCTGTTCGCCACCAACAAGGCTGATCTGAAGTCCAGCGGTTTGGTGAACATCAACAAACTGGCGCAGTTCCTCCAGGAAAACCCGGATCGCAAAGTGATCGTCGAGGGTTACACCGACAGCACTGGCGCCGCGAGCTACAACCAGTCGCTGTCCGAGCGCCGCGCCAACTCCGTGCGCACCGCGCTGGTGAAAATGGGCGTTGATCCAGCGCGTATTGTCACTCAGGGTTATGGCAAGGAATACCCGGTAGCAGATAACGGCAGCGTCTCGGGCCGTGCGATGAACCGTCGTGTGGAAGTGACCATCTCCAACGACAACCAGCCGGTGATGCCACGTTCGGCTGTTAGCTCGAACTAAGCGCCCTGCTGTAACGCAAAAGCCCCGCCTGAGTGATCAGGCGGGGCTTTTCACTTTTTTCTGGATGTATGTCCACTCGTCTATACCTGTAATTTCTGACAGTAGACGTCAATTCACACTTACCGGATATTCCAGCAAGCCAAATTGGTCCAGAGGAAAACTCCATGAAAATCTTTGTTCTATTCATCTTCGCAAGCCTGATTTTCGTTCAAATGGCTTTAGGACAAGCGGTTGAGAACTCGAACCAACGTTCAACTTCACCAGACAACATCAAAACACTTTCCGAGCAGGAATTCGACTATCGCGAAGATGACGCTCTGCCTGTTGAAGAAGAGCCGCAATTAACTGCAGAAATAGTCGGGCGTCAGGTTGTCGGCAGAAAAAAAATCCTGATGGTTGTGGGTCATTGGACGAACGGATTCAACTTCGACAAAGAAAAACTCTGGCAATACACATTTTCGGACGACCCGCTTTCCTTTCGTAATTACATTCAGGAAGCATCTGGAGGAAAACTCCAGGTCGAAGGCGAGATGATCAGTGCCGAATTCGGTCCGAGAAACTGTGGTACAGGACCGGTTTTAACCCTCGCCGACGCGGCCGCAAAAGCTCAGAACAAAACATATGATTATCTGATTGCCGTTGCTGAGTGTGGCGGAGGAGCAGTGGCCTTCCTGCCGGGCAACAAAATGGACATCAGGGGTCAACCTGGCAGTTCCCATGTATTCAACCATGAATTAGGCCACAATCTTGGCTACGGTCATGGCGGCACTTATACGAAATGCCCGAAGACAGACAAGACCGTATTTGCTCCTGATCAGTGCATAACCATTGGCTATGGCGATACTGGCGACTCCGTATCGGGTGGCGGGACGTTGTATCCCGCCCATAATCGTTGGTTTTCCGGGTGGCTAAACGATACACAAGCGGCGGTCATCAATCGCACCGGTCTGTATCGATTGACCACGCTAGGAACCCCCGGCCCTCAGGTCTACACAATCAGGCGACCGGCCACACCCAGTTGGATCGCATTGGAGTTTCGACAACCGACGAGGTTTGATCTGTTTCCTGCCGAAGATAACCGTGTGACTGGCGTGTGGATTCGCTACGCCAATATGGCAGGAAGTGTTTCAAACATTCAGCTTGATGCAACGCCGGAAACGGCTTCCACCAAAGATCCAGCGCTTCAGCCAGGCAGCTCGCTTGAGGACAAGATCGCAAAAATCAAAGTAGCCGTATGTTCGGCTGACAAGACAGGCGCGATCGTTGCGGTCGCAATAAATGGGCAGAACTTGCCTTATTGCACGACAACTGTTCCGTCTCCAATCATTGTAACGCCCATCGTCAACGAAAAAACCGGGCTGAAACCCGTTATTGAAGGCACTGCATGGCCGGGTGCACGAATCGTTGTATCAACTGCAACAACACCAGCGAAAACATTAGGCGAAACGATCGCGGATGCCCATGGCAAATGGTCATTCCAGGCATCCGATAACTTGGCCTTGGGCAAACATACCATTACATCGCAGCAGTTCTTCGGCCCCCGCTCTTCCGGGCTCGCCCCCGGGCGCGCTTTTGAAGTTATCGACATTCCCATAGCGCTTGCTTCAATTCTGACTCCGCTGAAAAACATCCAAACAGGACGACAGCCCGTGGTGACCGGGACGGGCATTGCCGGCGCTACGGTGATGCTGGTTGAACAAAATCAACCGTATAAGATTTTAGCTACGACTGTCATAGACGGTCACGGAAACTGGGCGGTGCAGATCGTAGAGCCATTGCCAACAAGAACCTTTAGCCTCACGGGTTATCAAGTCATCGATGGCAAAAGATCCAGTTGGATCGCTAACCATCCCATTCAGGTCGTAGATACTCCCGCGCCGGCTGAAATCCTTACCCCGGCAAACGACATGTTTACGGGCGTAACCCCTGTTGTAACTGGGACGGGCATTGCCGGCGCAACCGTAACGTTACTTGAACAATACCAACCCTATAAAGCGCTGGCGACTGCTGTAGTGGATGGTCATGGAAATTGGTCGGCGCGAATAGCCAATCCACTAGCACTAAGGAAAGTTAATCTCACCGGCTATCAAGTCATCGACGGCAAGAAGTCGGGTTGGATCACCAACCGTTCCATTCAAGTCGTTGACGCGCCAGCACCTGCATTAATACTTACACCGGCAAAAAATGCTTCCACTGGCCAGCGCCCCGTCATAATGGGTACGGGTATTGCGGGTGCGACCGTGACGTTGCTCGAACACAATCAACCATCTAAATCGTTGGCTACCGCAGTAGTAGATGGCAACGGGAACTGGGCAGCGCAGATTGTCGATCCACTCCCAATAAGAACCTTCCGCCTTACCGGTTATCAAGTCATAGATGGCAAAAAATCTGGCTGGATCGCTGACCATCCGATTAAAGTAGTAGCCGAACCTTGACATGAAAAGCCCCACTTGCATTGGTCATGTAGGGCTTTCATATTGTTGAAAACTCTCTAGGGCTCGAGTTTCTGCGGAGTTTCTTCACCCATGCAACGCACGGCTTTCTTCTGCGCGTTGACCAGCACCCCGGTCAGGCCTTTCTGTTCGGTATCGAACAACACCAACACGCCATCAATACACTGCGCCACTTGCGGCGCTGGGGTCAGCGAGACTTTGTAGTCCTCGCCCGGTACGGTCTTGAGCATGGTGAATTCGTTCAGCAGCAACGCGTCCTCAGGCTTGGCGAAATGCAGATAGCCGTAGTACCACAGCGCTCCGACGGTGCCGAGGATGCTGCAGATACCGGTGATGATCAGCGGGATGGCGTTGCGTTCTTCAGTCATTGCGGGGTCTCATCTTCATTGTTCGGAGGCGGCGGATAGTTGGGGATTTCGCCAAGGCGGCGCAGGCCGTCGAAGTGTTGGGGATCGTCGAGATAGCGCAGCATGACCTGGCGCCACACCGGGTCGCCGAAGGTTTGCACATGACCGCCACGGGTCAGCTGCAACACGCGCGGCGGCGGCGCTGCCTGATACAGGCGAATGCCGTTGGCCATCGGCACCAGCGGATCGTCGATGCTGTGGAAGATCAGCTTGGGCACGCCAGTCAGCTGCGCCATCGAGTTGATTGCGCTGTCGCCATCGGGTACCAGCCACGACAGCGGCACCTGCAACGGCCAGGTCAGCCACGAGGTGCTTAGGGCGAACTGGCCGACACTGCGATAACTGGCGGGCACGCCATCCAGCACCAAGGCCTTGAGCTGTTTTTGCCGTTCCGGGTGCTGCGCCAGCCAATGCACCGACATGGCGCCGCCCAGGCTTTGTCCGAGCAACACCAGCGGTCTGCCTTTGACCTCGGGCGCGTTGTCGAGCCAGGCGAACGCCGCGTCGATGTCCTGATAGATCGCCGGCAGGCTCGGCTTGCCCTCGGACAATCCATAACCGCGATAGTCGACCAGCAGCACCTGATAGCCATTTTTCGGCAACCACCAGCTCCCGCCCAGATGCATTGGCAGATTACCGCCGTTGCCGTGCAGATGCAGGACCGTGCCTTTGACCTCGACGCCGGGTTTGGCCGGCAGCCACCAGGCATTGAGTTTCAGGCCGTCGGCGGTGGTCAGGGTGACAGTGCGGTATTCGAGTCTGGCTTTGTCCGGGGTAAAGATCTGGCCAGGTTCGGGGTAGAACAGCAGCGAACTGCAGCCACCGAGGGTCAAGAGCAGGCAAAGGATGCCGAGGATTCTCATCCGGTGAAACCTCGCAGAGAAGAGAGCTGAACATAAAACAAACCTGTGGGAGCGAGCCTGCTCGCGAAAGCGGTTTATCAGCCAACATCAATGTTGAAGGTGAGATCGCATTCGCGAGCAGGCTCGCTCCCCCAATGGGTTCGGTGCTGGGTCTAGAGGATATTGGAGTAATCCGCTTCGATCCGGTCCAGGCTCAAATGGTTGAGGAAGTTGGAGAAACACATCCACGCCGACAACGCGTTCAAGTCCCGGAACTGGTCCGGCAGGTACTTCGGCGGCACCACCAGCCCCTCATCCACCAGTTGCCGCAAGGTACGCATGTCTTCCAGGGTGGTCTTGCCACAGAACAACAGCGGAATCTGCTCAAGCTTGCCTTTGCGCACGGCCAACTGAATGTAGTTGTAAACCATGATGAAGCCCTTGAGGTAGGACAAGTCTTTGGTGAATGGCAGACCGGTCGGCGTCGAGCCGCGGAAAACCCGGCTGGCGTTGCCGTAGCTTTCGGCCATTTCGAAACCCTGCTCGCGGAAGAATTCGTAGATCTGCAAGAAGTCCGCGCCCTCTTCGACCATGTGAATCGCACGGGTGCGGTTGGTCAGTTTGCGCAGGCGACTCGGGTAGGAGGCGAAGGTGATGATTTCCATCAGGATCGCCAGGCCTTCCTGAGTTACCGTCGACGAGGGCGGGCCTTTCGACAGGAACGTGCAGATCGGCTGGTTCAAACCGTTGAGCGTGGTGCCGACGTGCACGAGGCCTTCGTGGACTTCCAGTGCGCGCACATCGCGGTCGTTGAACAGCGCGTCGGTGCGGATCTTGATGTAGTCGGCGCCCGCTGCGGCGTCGGCGACGATGCCGTCGGACTCGAATACGCGAATGGTTTCCTCGGCCTCGCCGAATACCTTGTTGAGTCGGGTTTGCAGCAGGTGCACGGCGTCTTTGGCGGTAAGGATTTTCGGCTCGTCCTTGAGGTCGCCGCGCCCGTCGATGTTGTTCAGGTAGTCGGACATCATCAGGCCAAGATCGGCCAGGGTCGGGTCACCGGCGTGGAAGGCATCGGACGCCGCGCCGTACAGCTCTTGCGAGATCAGGCCGAAATCCTCGGTGCCGCGCGCTTCGAGCATGCGCACGACCATGCGGTATTCCTTGCACATGCGCCGCATGATCTGCCCGACCGGGTTGAACTGGCCGAGCTGACGGGTAATGTCACGCTCGATGTTCTGGAATTCCAGTTTGACCTGGCTCGAATCGAATGACAGCGGACGGTTGAGGTAGTAGTCGCGATCCACCGCCGGCATTTCCTTGCCTTTGGCCTTGAGGAAGCCCTTGCGCACGTTGTCGTCCCACTTGACCGCATCGAGCACGCGGATCGGCGTCTGCGCCAGCACAATGCGATCGGACAACATGCGTATCGTCTGCTGGTAATCGTCCACCCGAAACTCCTGTAGAAAACGTGACGTGCTGAAACTCAGACTTTAAGCCTTTGTGGGAGCGAGCCTGCTCGCGAATGCACTGTGTCAGACAACGGAGATGTTGAATATCAGAGCGCTTTCGCGAGCAGGCTCGCTCCCACAGGTGTAGCGTCAAGCGCTAGACCGATGCCAGCACCAGGTGCATATACCGCGTCAGAATCCCGAGCATGTCCTCTTCGGCCAGGGGCTCGGCGTCATTGAGCAGGCCCTGATATTCCATCCGCCCGATAATCGCCGTCAACACCTTGGCATCCTGCTGCGGTTCGCGCGAGCCCAATACCTGGAACAACTGGCAAGTACCCTGCAGCAGAATCTGCTGATGCGAACGCACCAGAATGGCCAGACGCGGGTTGAGCAGCGCTTCCTGACGGAATGCCTGTTCAGCCATCAAATGCTCGCGGCGGTTGATCAATTGCCGGTGCACGTAATCGGCCATCAGCCGCGCAATGTCATCGGCCAGTTGCGAGCGCGATTCGGGGCTGCCGTCGGCGCTGACCACCATTTCACGCAACAGACCTTCGTTGTTGACCCACAATTTGGCCATGTATGCCGCGCTGCGTTCGACGTATTGGGCGAAGGTATCGGTGAGCAGGTCATCGATATCCTTGAAGTAATACGTGGTCGCCGACAGCGGCACACCCGCCTCCGCCGCGACCGCACGATGGCGCACGGCACGCACGCCGTCGCGCACGACAATGCGCATTGCTGCGTCGAGAATGTCCTGGCGACGCTGCTCACTGCCCTGTCGGCTGGCCTTGCGGCCCTGGTACTGAACACTTTCAGCGACCGCAGTGGCGATACCCGCTGCACCTTCTTGAGCTATTGCACCCATCACGACAGCACTTCCTCTGCTATTTGCAAATTAACCAATTGATACATTTGTACCAGACAGGCAATAAAAAGCCGCCTGTTTTAGGCGGCTTTTCAACTGAAACGTTTACGCTTGCGGTCGCATGTGCGGGAACAGGATCACATCGCGGATCGACGGCGAGTTGGTCAGCAACATCACCAGACGATCGATGCCGATACCTTCACCGGCGGTTGGCGGCATGCCGTACTCCAGCGCACGGACGAAGTCGGCGTCGTAGTGCATGGCTTCGTCGTCGCCCGCGTCCTTGTCGGCCACCTGCGCCATGAAGCGCTCGGCCTGGTCTTCCGCGTCGTTCAACTCGGAGTAGGCGTTGGCGATTTCACGACCACCGATGAACAGCTCGAAACGGTCGGTGACGTTCGGGTTGTCATCGTTGCGACGGGCCAGCGGCGACACTTCGAACGGGTACTGAGTGATGAAGTGCGGCTGCTCCAGCTTGTGCTCGACCAGTTCTTCGAAAATCATCACCTGAAGTTTGCCCAGACCTTCGAAGCCCAGCACCTTGGCGCCAGCCTTCTTGGCGATGGCGCGAGCCTTGTCGATGTCGTTCAGATCATCGGCGGTCAGCTCAGGGTTGTACTTGAGGATCGAGTCGAACACCGACAGACGCACGAAAGGTTCGCCGAAGTGGAACACCTTGTCGCCGTACGGCACGTCGGTGCTGCCCAGAACCAGCTGCGCCAGCTCGCGGAACAGTTCTTCGGTGAGATCCATGTTGTCTTCGTAATCGGCGTACGCCTGATAGAACTCCAACATGGTGAATTCAGGGTTGTGACGAGTCGAAACACCTTCGTTACGGAAGTTGCGGTTGATCTCGAACACTTTTTCGAAACCGCCAACCACCAGACGCTTCAGATACAGCTCTGGGGCGATACGCAGGAACATTGGCAGGTCGAGCGCATTGTGGTGGGTTTCGAACGGCTTGGCCGCGGCGCCGCCGGGAATGGTCTGCAGCATCGGCGTTTCGACTTCGAGGAAGTCGCGCTTCATCAGGAAGCTGCGGATGTGTGCGATCACTTGCGAACGGACGCGGAAGGTCTGGCGCACGTCTTCGTTGACGATCAGGTCGACATAGCGCTGACGGTAGCGTTGTTCGGTGTCGGTCAGGCCGTGGTGCTTGTCCGGCAGCGGGCGCAGCGACTTGGTCAGGAGGCGCACGCTGGTCATTTCAACGTACAGGTCACCCTTGCCGGAACGCGCCAGAGTGCCTTCGGCAGCAATGATGTCGCCCATGTCCCAGGTTTTCACCGCGGCCAGGGTTTCTTCAGGCAAAGTCTTGCGGTTGACGTAGACCTGGATGCGCCCGGTCATGTCCTGGATCACCATGAACGAGCCACGGTTGAGCATGATGCGACCGGCTACCTTGACCGGGATTGCAGCCTCTGCCAGCTCTTCCTTGGTCTTGTCCGCGTACTGTTTCTGCAAGGCATCGCAGTAGTTTTCGCGGCGGAAGTCGTTCGGGAAGGCATTGCCCTTGGCGCGCTCGGCAGCAAGCTTTTCCTTGCGCAGGGCGATCAGGGAGTTTTCTTCCTGTTGCAGGGCTTGCGGGTCGAGTTGTAGGTCGCTCATGTCTTTAAGTATTCCATCAGGTTCGTTGCCCCCGGGCCCTGCGGCCCGGGGATCGCCAGCAGGCTGGCTCCTACAGGGATCGAGTCGAGTCGCTCGATCCTGTTTTGGCGTCTGTTACAGGCCCGATTTCAGGCTGGCTTCCAGATACTCGTCGATATCGCCGTCGAGCACCTTGTCGCAATCGCTGCGTTCGATGTTGGTACGCAGATCCTTGATCCGCGAGGCATCGAGCACGTAAGAGCGGATCTGGTGACCCCAGCCGATGTCCGACTTGGTGTCTTCCAGCGCTTGCGAGGCGGCGTTGCGCTTCTGCATTTCCTGCTCGTACAACTTGGCCCGCAGCATTTTCATCGCGGTGTCCTTGTTGGCGTGCTGGGAACGCTCGTTCTGGCAGCTGACCACGGTGTTGGTCGGTACGTGGGTGATACGTACGGCCGAGTCGGTGGTGTTTACGTGCTGACCACCGGCACCGGAGGAACGATAGGTGTCGATCCGCAGGTCTGCCGGGTTGATTTCGATTTCCACCTTGTCATCAATCTCTGGCGAGACGAAAACGGCGGAGAACGAAGTGTGGCGACGGTTGCCGGAGTCGAACGGGCTCTTGCGCACCAGACGGTGCACGCCGATCTCGGTACGCAGCCAGCCAAAGGCATATTCGCCCTTGATGTGCACGGTCGCGCCCTTGATCCCGGCGACTTCACCGGCGGAAAGTTCCATGATGGTGGCGTCGAAACCGCGTTTGTCAGCCCAGCGCAGGTACATGCGCAGGAGGATGTTGGCCCAGTCCTGCGCTTCGGTACCGCCGGACCCGGCCTGGATGTCCAGGTAGGCGTTGTTCGGATCCATTTCATGGCTGAACATGCGGCGGAATTCCAGCTTGGCCAGATTTTCCTCGAGACGGGCCAGCTCGGCGACGACATCGCCCACTGCGCCTTCGTCGTTTTCTTCGACGGCCATCTCCAGCAGGTCGCGGCAATCAGCCAGACCGCCGTTCAGTTCGTCGAGGGTGTCGACGATCTGCGCCAGCGCGGCACGCTCGCGGCCCAGCTCCTGGGCGTATTCAGGTTTGTTCCAGACACTCGGATCTTCAAGCTCGCGATTGACTTCGGTCAGACGCTCATGCTTTTGATCGTAGTCAAAGATACCCCCGAATAGTTTCGGAGCGCTCGGACAGGTCCTTGATGGTGTTCAGGATCGGGTTGATTTCCATGACGGGCAGCACTCGTTGGCGAACTTTTGAAAGCCGGCGAGTATAACGTAAACAGGCTGTCGCGGCAGCCCGTCTGGCGGGTGTGGGGATCATTAAAGCCTTTGCCCTCACCCTAACCCTCTCCCTGAGGTAGAGGGGACCGATTGGGGGATATTTGAGAGGTACGCCGACGTGAAAGGGCTTTGCCGAATCCGGAATCGCCAAGCCTGAAGATCCATAATCGACTCGGTCGATCAGGTCGATGTACAGCGCCAGACACCTCGGTCCGCCCCCTCTCCCTCCGGGAGAGGGCTGGGGTGAGGGAAAGCCGTTATTCGATCCCGACCTGGTTACGACCGTTGTTTTTAGCCAGATAAAGGCCACGATCCGCCGCCGAGATCAGCAACCGACAATCGCTACCCGCCTGCGGCACCATCGTCGCCAGACCAATACTGATGGTCAGGCTCGCCCCTTCCGCCGGGGTGTTATGCGGGATCTTCAGCGCCGCCACGGTCTGGCGCAGCTTCTCGGCCAACAGCCGCGCGCCGCCCGGCGAGGTGTTCGGCAGGACCAGCACAAACTCCTCGCCGCCATAACGCGCCGGCAGATCCGACGGTCGCGCGCTTGCCTCGCGGATCGCCGTCGCGACCTTGCGCAACGCTTCGTCGCCTTCTACGTGGCCAAAACTGTCGTTGTACGACTTGAAGTAATCGACGTCGATCATCAGCAATGACAGCTGCGTCTGATCGCGCAGCGAACGGCGCCACTCCAGTTCCAGGTACTCGTCGAAGTGACGGCGGTTGGACAGCCCGGTCAGGCCGTCGGAGTTCATCAGCCTTTGCAGCACCAGATTGGTGTCGAGCAATTGCTGCTGGCTGACCCGCAACGCACGGTAGGCCGCATCGCGTTGCAGCAGCGTCATGTACGAGCGCGAGTGATAGCGGATGCGCGCGACCAGTTCGATGGTGTCCGGCAGTTTCACCAGATAGTCGTTGGCGCCAGCAGAGAACGCCGCGCTCTTGATCAGCGGATCTTCCTTGGTCGAAAGGACGATGATCGGAATGTCCTTGGTCGCCGGGTGATTGCGGTATTCGCGCACCAGGCTCAGGCCATCGAGGCCGGGCATCACCAGGTCCTGGAGGATCACCGTCGGTTTGATCCGCACCGCCTGGGCAATGGCCTGCTGCGGGTCGGAGCAGAAGTGGAAGTCGATGTTTTCCTGATCCGACAGCCCACGGCGCACCGCTTCGCCGATCATCGCCTGATCATCCACCAACAACACCATGGCGGCGTTCTCGTCGGTTTTAATGTCGTCGATCTGTAAATCATTCATGAGCGGTCACCTGAGTACTGCGGGGGCCTGGATTGCCGATCAACCTGTTCATTTGGGGAAAATCTCCAGCAATCGTGGCGCTATCTTTTCCAGCGGGCGAATTTCCACCGCGGCATCGATCGCCGCGGCAGCCTTGGGCATGCCGTACACCGCACTGCTGTGCTGATCCTGAGCGATGGTCAAATAACCCTGCTGGCGCATGAGCTTAAGCCCTTGCGCACCATCGCGCCCCATCCCGGTCAATAAAACCCCGACCGCGTCACCGTTCCAGTAACTGGCCACGCTCTCGAAAAACACGTCGATCGAGGGGCGATAGATCTCGTTGACGGGTTCGGCGGTGTAGGCCAGCGTGCCGTTTTTCAACAAGCGGATATGGTGATTGGTCCCGGCCAGCAACACCGCGCCACTTTGCGGCGGCTCGCCTTCACGGGCCAGACGCACATCGAGGCCGCTGGCGCTGGCCAGCCATTCGGCCATGCCGGCGGCAAACACCTGATCGACATGCTGCACCAGTACGATCGCCGCGGAAAAATCCTTCGGCAGGCCTTTGAGCAAAACCTCCAGCGCCGCCGGCCCACCCGCAGAAGAACCGATCGCCACCAGCCGCTGGCGTGACGGCGAACTGCGCGGCGAACTCGGCGCCGGGCGCGAACGTGGCGCCTTGTCGCCGATCAGCCAGCCGATGTTGAGGATCTTGCGCAGCAACGGTGCCGCCGCTTCCTGGGCATTGCCGGCGCCGATCGCCGGAGTGTCGACCACGTCCAGCGCGCCGTGGCCCATGGCCTCGAACACGCGGTGCACGTTCTGCTGGCGGTCGACGGTGACGATGACAATCGCGCACGGGGTCTCGGCCATGATCCGCCGCGTGGCTTCGACGCCGTCCATGATCGGCATGATCAGGTCCATCAGAATCAGGTCCGGGGTGTATTCGGCGCAGCGTTGCACCGCCTCGGCGCCGTTGCTGGCGACCCAGATCACCTGATGCGCCGGCTCGAAGGCCAGTGCTCGGCGCAAGGCCTCCACCGCCAGGGGCATGTCGTTGACGATTGCGATCCTCATGCCCGCGCTCCTCCAATGAGCTCGACCACTGCATCGAGCAGGGCGTCGTCATGAAAACTGGCTTTGGCTAGATAATAGTCGGCGCCGGCGTCCAGTCCACGGCGACGGTCTTCTTCGCGATCCTTGTACGACACGACCATCACCGGCAGCGATTGCAGACGGTTGTCGCGGCGCAACAGGGTGACCAGCTCGATGCCGTCCATGCGCGGCATGTCGATATCGGTGATCAGCAGATCGAAGTTCTCCGAACGCAGCGCGTTCCAGCCGTCCATGCCGTCCACCGCCACCGCGACGTCGTAGCCGCGATTGAGCAGCAGTTTGCGTTGCAGCTCGCGCACGGTCAGCGAATCATCGACCACCAGCACCCGTTTGCGCGCCGCCTCGGCAGCCTGGTTGCCGTGGCGAGCGATGCGTTCCAGGCGCCCGGTATTGAGCAGTTTGTCCACCGACCGCAGCATGTCTTCCACATCGACGATCAGCACCACCGAACCATCATCGAGCAAGGCCCCGGCGGAGATGTCCTGAACCTTGCCCAGGCGCTCATCCAGCGGCAGCACCACCAGCGTGCGCTCACCGACGAAACGCTCGACCGCCACGCCGTAGATTGCCTCGCGCTCGCGGATCACCACGACTTTGAGGGTAGCGCCGGCGTTCTGGTTGGCCGGGCGATTGAGCAACTGACTCGCCGCCACCAGGCCGACATGGCGGCCCTCGTGCCAGAAGTGCTGACGGCCTTCGACCTGCACGATGTCTTCGGGGGCTAGGTCGCACATGCGTTCGATGTGCGCCAGCGGGAACGCATAGGCCTCTTCGCCGACCTCGACCACAAGGCTGCGCACCACCGACAGCGTCAGCGGCACCTCCAGGTGGAAACGGCTGCCCTCGCCCGCCGTCTGTTCCAGCACCACGGCCCCGCGCAATTGGCGAACCATGTGCTGAACAGCGTCCAGACCGACGCCACGGCCGGACACTTCGGTGACCTTGTCGCGCAGGCTGAAACCGGGCAGAAACAGGAAGGTCAGCAGTTCTTCTTCGCTCAATTGCGCTGCAGTTTCGGCTGGGGATAACTGCCGTTCGATGATGCTGCGGCGGACTTTCTCCAGATCGACACCATTGCCGTCATCGCTCAATTCCAGCACCAGCAAACCGGCCTGATGGGAGGCGCGCAGGCGGATCAGGCCTTCTTCGGGCTTGCCCTTGAGCAGGCGTTGTTCCGGGGTTTCGATGCCGTGATCGACGGCGTTGCGCAGCAGATGCGTGAGCGGCGCTTCGAGCTTTTCCAGCACGTCGCGATCGACCTGGGTTTTCTCGCCTTCGATCTCCAGGCGCACTTGTTTGCCGAGGCTGCGACCGAGGTCGCGAACCATGCGCGCCTGCCCGCTCAGCACGTCGGCGAAGGGGCGCATGCGGCAGGCCAGCGCGGTGTCGTAGAGCACTTGTGCACGCTGGCTGGCTTGCCAGGCGAACTCGTCGAGTTCGGCGTTTTTCTCGCTGAGCAGTTGCTGCGACTCGGCGAGCAGGCGTCGCGCATCTTCCAGCGATTCGAGCGCTTCCAGACTCAGCGCGTGCTCCTTCAGGTGAACGTTGAGATTTTCCAGCGCGCGCAGGCCGTTGTTCTGCATGCGCTTGAGGCGCTGCATGGTCGCCAGATGCGGTTTCAGCCGCTGGGTTTCCACCAGCGATTTGCTCGACAAATCGAGCAGGCTGTTCAGGCGCTCGGCGGTGACGCGCAAAACGCGCTCGCCGCCTTCGGTGGTGCGTTTGTTTTTGCGCGGTGTCGGCTCGGCGGGCTCGTCAATAATCGGCGCCGACACCATTGGCGCTGGCTCGATCTGCAAATCGGCCATCGGCGGCGAAGCAACGACAGCGGCTGCTGCCGACGGATCGAGCAAACGCCCCATCAACACCACGTAGGCTTCAATGTCAGTCGATTGCGGCGCGTTGGCCGGCGTGGCGATGCGCATCAGCAGGTCGGTGCCCTGCAACAACGCGTCGATGTGCTCGGGACGTAGTAACAAACGGCCTTCCTGCGCGCTGACCAGGCAATCCTCCATGACGTGGGCGACGCTGACGCCGCTGTCGATGCCCACAATGCGCGCCGCGCCTTTGAGCGAGTGCGCCGCGCGCATGCACGACTCCAGTTGATCGGCCTGGGTCGGATTGCGCTCCAGCGCCAGCAGTCCGGCGCTGAGCACCTGGGTCTGGGCCTCGGCTTCGAGGCTGAACAGTTCGAGCAGAGAGGCGTCGCGCATTTGCTCGGGGGTCATGTCAGGCTCCGGGTCACGGCAGACAACAGCTGTTCTTCATCCAGCCAGCGCAGGCTGCGACCGCGATATTGCAGAACGCCACGGGTGTACCTGGCACTGGTCTGCGCACCGGACTGCGACGCGGCATCAAGGATGCGTTCGTCGATGGCATGGATGCCGTCGACCTCATCCACCGGCACCACCACTGGCCCGCCGTGTGCGGCGATGATCAGCATGCGCGGCATGACTCGTCCGCCGCCGACCGGCGCAACGCTGCCGTCAAGGTCGAGCAATTCCACCAGCGACAGGCACGCGACCAGTGCGCCACGCACGTTGGCCACGCCGAGCAGGGCGCGCGAGCGCTGGTGCGGCAGCGAATGAATCGCCTGCAGCGGCGCGACTTCAACGAGGCTGCGCGTCGCCAGTCCGAGCCATTCCTCGCCGAGGCGGAACATCAGCAAAGAGCGGGTCTTGACGTCGGTTTCGACTTTGCTGACCACCGCGTCGCGCTGGTCCTGCTGCAACGAATAGCGGTCGAGCAGGCGCGTGGCGGCGGCGGAATACACCGAGCAGTTGCGGCAATGGATGTGCTCTTCCAGCAACGGGCAGGACTTGTCGCCATGAATGCCGATGCGGTTCCAGCAATCGTCGATGGCGCGGGCGTCTTCGTGGGTAACGTTCAAGGTGTCGGACGCGCTCATCATTTACGCTCACTGTCGGCGGTGCGCCCGCTGCGGGCGGCGCGCTCCTGCAATCGTCGGGCACCCACCGAGTCGCCCTGGGCCTGGAGCAACGCGGCCAGGTGCATCAGCGCTTCGGGGTGCTGCGGTTCGAGATACAAGGCCTTGCGATAGTAACCCTGGGCTTCGAGGCTCAGCCCGGCGACATCGCTGAGCAGGCCGAGCCAGTAGAACACCTGCGCCACCGGTTCATGACTGCGCAGATACTGTTCGCACGCGACACGGGCCTCGGCGCTTTTGCCTTCGTTGGCCAGTGCGGCAATCTGCGCCAGCAATGTCGCGGCGTCCGGGTCGGCGGTTTTTTTCGTCACTGGCAAAGCGGTCACGGCGGCAAACGGACGGCTGCGCACTGGTGGCGGCGGGGTGCTGCGCAGTGGTTGGCTGACCGGCACGGCGAGCGGTTTGGGCGTCGGCAGCGGTTCGGGGTGCGGCTCGCTATGACGGCTGAAGGCAAAGGACTGCGCGATACCGATCGAGCGCATGCCCAAGCGCCCGAGCAGACTGCCCTCCGCCGGGCCGATAAACAGCACGCCGTCGACATGGGTCAGGCGCTTGAGCACTTCGAACACCTGCTTCTGGGTCGGTTGGTCGAAGTAGATCAGCAAGTTGCGGCAGAACACGAAATCGAAGGCAGGCTCGTTCGCCAATAGCGTCGGATCGAGCACATTGCCGACCTGCCAGCGCACTTGTTCACGAACGTATTCGTTGACCCGGTGGCCGTCCTGCTCGGCCAAAAAATGTCGTTCGCGGTATTCCAGATCCTGACCGCGAAACGAATTCTTGCCATACAACGCACGCCGGGCCTTTTCCACCGAGAGCGGACTGATGTCCATGCCATCGACCTTGAATTGATGCGGCTGCAATCCGGCATCAAGCAAGGCCATCGCAATCGAATAGGGTTCTTCGCCCGTGGAGCACGGCAGGCTGAGGATGCGCAACGCGCGCATGTTGTTGAGTTCTTTAAGCCGAGCTCGCGCCAGTTTGCCTAACGTGGCGAAGGATTCCGGGTAGCGGAAAAACCACGTCTCCGGGACGATCACCGCTTCGATCAGCGCCTGCTGTTCATCCCGCGAGCCTTGCAACAATTGCCAATATCCGTCGGCGTGGGCGGCCTGGGAAAGTGTGGTGCGCTGGCGTACGGCACGTTCGATGATCGCCGCGCCCACCGAGGCGACATCGAGGCCGATGCGTTCCTTGAGGAAATCAAAAAAGCGCTGATCACCATTCATGGCTGCGCCTCAAGCTGCGCCGGATCGCGCGGCGGATCGGGGAACAGCAAACTGCGCACGGCGTCATCGAGCAAGTCATTGACCCGCACCCATTGCAGCAATCCCAGCGCATCTTCGCGCACCGGGCCGAGGTACGGCGCCTCACGGTTGTCGAGGCCGTAGGGCTGAAAATCTTGCGGATGACAGCGCAGTGTGTCGGTGGCCTGTTCGAGAATCAGCCCAAGCCATTGCGCGGGCTGCGAGTGATCCGGCTGATAATTGACCAGCACCAGCCGCGTGCTGGTGCGCGCCTCGGCGGGCTGGCCAAAAGTCAGCGCGCTGAGATCGATCACCGGCACCACCGCGCCGCGATAGGCGACCACCCCGGCCACCCAATGCGGCGCGCGGGCAATCGGTTTCAACGGCAGGCGCGGCAGCACTTCGGCCACTTCGGTGGCGCGCAGGGCATAGCGTTCGCTGCCGATGCGAAACAGCAGGAACAGTGCCGGTTTCGCCACTGGCGCGGCGCCACGCTTGGCGATGATTTCGCTCATCAGACTTTGAATCGCGAAACGCCGCTGCGCAGGCCGACGGCCACCTGGCTCAGTTCGTCGATGGCGAAACTGGCCTGACGCAGCGATTCGACGGTCTGGCTGCTGGCATCGCCCAACTGCACCAGCGCGTGGTTGATTTGTTCGGCGCCGGTCGCCTGGGCCTGCATGCCCTCATTGACCATCAACACTCGCGGGGCCAGCGCCTGCACCTGATGGATGATCTGCGACAGCTGCTCGCCGACCTGCTGCACTTCGGACATGCCACGGCGCACTTCTTCGGAAAACTTGTCCATGCCCATCACCCCGGCCGACACCGCCGACTGGATCTCGCGGACCATTTGCTCGATGTCATAAGTGGCCACGGCGGTCTGATCCGCCAGACGCCGGACTTCGGTAGCGACCACGGCGAAACCGCGGCCGTACTCGCCAGCCTTCTCGGCTTCGATCGCCGCATTGAGCGACAGCAGGTTGGTCTGATCGGCCACTTTGACGATGGTCACCACCACCTGATTGATGTTGCCGGCCTTCTCGTTGAGGATCGCCAGTTTGGCGTTGACCAGATCGGCCGCGCCCATTACCGAGTGCATGGTGTCTTCCATGCGCGCCAGGCCTTGCTGGCCGGAACCGGCGAGCACCGAGGCCTGATCGGCAGCGGTGGACACTTCGGTCATGGTCCGCACCAGATCCCGCGAGGTCGCGGCGATCTCGCGGGATGTCGCGCCGATTTCGGTGGTGGTCGCTGCGGTTTCGGTGGCGGTCGCCTGTTGCTGCTTGGAGGTGGCGGCGATCTCGGTTACCGAGGTGGTCACCTGCACCGAAGAGCGCTGCGCCTGGGAGACCAGCGACGTCAGCTCGGTCATCATGTCGTTGAAGCCGGTTTCGACCGCGCCGAACTCGTCCTTGCGATCGAGGTTCAGGCGCGAGCTCAGGTCGCCGGTGCGCATGATGTCGAGGATGGTCACGATCCTGTTCATCGGCGCCATGATTGCGCGCATCAACAGCAGCCCACAGAGGCCGGCGGCCAGCACCGCGACCAGCAGGGAAATGACCATGCTGACTTTGGCCGTCGCCACCGCGTCGTCGATGTTGGCCATGGCGGTATCAGCGACGACTTTGTTTTCGCCAATGATGTCGTTGAGTTTCATGCGCCCGGTGTACCAGGCCGGAGTCAGTTTTTCGTTGAATAACTTGACCGCATCCGCTTCAAGATTACGACTGCGCAGGTCCAGTACAGCGTTTTGAATCTCGATGTAGGTATCGTGATATTTCTCGAACAGGGCGAACTCGGAACGGTCTTCGTCGGTAGCCATGGTTTTACGATAGTTGGCCATCTGCTCTTGCAGACGCGCCTCGAATGCCTTGTAGTCCGCCGCATCTTCGCTGGAAATGCCCTGGCCTTCCTTGAGGCCGAGCAGCTCCTGGGTCTGCAAATAACTGTCTACCCACGCGCCGCGAATCATCGAGCTGTAGTAGACGCCGGGGATGGCATCGTCGCGCACGCTGTTTTCACTGGCCTCGATTTTCAGCAACCGCGAGTAGGACAGCACCACCATCAACAGCATGATGGCGATAATCACCGCAAAGCTCGCCAAGATGCGTTGGCGCAACGTCCAGTTCTTCACAGTGAATCCTCGTGCCTGATCGAAATGCGGGGAGTATAGCCGAGGGCGGTGTTTCATTTATAAGACGCTCTCGATCCTCAGGCCTGCGCTCTTTTGCTGGCGCCGCGCTGCAATTTCGAATTGATCGCCTTGGCCAAGCCAATACCTGGTTTTTCCAGCAATGCATAAACGACACTGGCCATTACCAGCGTCGCCAGCAAGTAGCTCAGAAAAACCACAACATCGAATTGTGCCTGCAGGTCTGTCGCATACGCCGCCCACTCCAGAAAGAACGGGTGTATCAGATACATCGAATAACTGATCGTGCCCAGAAACGTCAGGCTGTTGATGCTTTTGCGCAGGAACAACGTCACCACAAGGGCAATGGCCATACCGATCAGATAACTGGTCATATAAACCAGCGGATTTTCCTTGTAGCCCTGATCGGCGCTGTAAGCCAGCAGGCAGATAATCGGAAGCAAACACGCGAATAATGCCAACCAGACAGCGACGTATCGGTGAGCTTGCCCATGCGCCAGGCCCAGGCTGACATCCCGCCACAGGCTGCCGAAAAACATGATTGAGAGGCACAACGGCAGCGCCACGGGGATCTTTTTGGCCAGATAGAACCTGGTGATCGCAAAGATCAGCGCCACTGCCAGCAACCCGATTGCCGCGCTGAGTCGCACCCAGGCTTTACCCAGGAGGCCGACGCTGAATAACGCCGCGCAAGCCACGTAGAAAAACATCTCGATGATCAGAGTCCAATACACGCCGAACAGATCCGGTGTTTGCACAGCGGCCTGCAGCATCGTCATGTTGATCAATACTGTGGAGAGCGGTACGGGCGTCGACAAAAACCAGTCCGAACTCGCAACCGCCAGAGCTATGGAGAACCAATACGCCGGATAGAGTCTGAAAAACCGGGAAACGGCGAAAACCGCCAGCGCATGCCGGCCCTGTTTCAAACTATAAGGAATGACCATCCCGCTGATCACGAAGAAGATCACCACCCCTACCTGCCCCAAGTTCACATGAGCAAAGAAGAAAGAGTCCCTGAGCGGGGTTCGTTCGATGAAGTGTGCTACCACCACGAACATTGCAGCGATGCCTCTCAAGGCATCCAGATGCGTCAGTCGATCTACCGGACTTCCTGCCCCGTCAGTAGCAAAGGGTAAGATTTTCAAGGATCTCAGACTCCCGCTTCGATCGATGATGCCTTCGCTGCGCCGGCCGCTTTGCTGTTCGTCAATCGCGCATCGAGAATTGCATTGATATGCTGGCCCAATCGGATCGAGCGCTTCTCTATCAAGAAATAACAAAGTGATGAGAAGACAAGCGTGCTCAGACAATAAATAACAAAAACAGGAGCATTGAAACCGTTCTGCAGATGCACCTTCGAGTCAGCCAACTCCAGGAAGAACGGATGGATCAGATAGACTGAATAGCTGATCGTCCCTAGAAAAGCGAGCACCCGGCTTTCCAGCTTCAACACCGTGGTAGCCAACACAAAGAACACCAGCGCAGCAAAATAACTACCGGTAAAGTTCCAGGCACTTTCTTGCAGCCCTTGATCGATATCGTAAGCCAGCAGTGCGATGATCGGAAATGTGGTAACAAACATAGCGATCCAGATCATGCTGTATTTCTTTCCCGACGGATTTCGATCGATTTGATAGTTGCGCCATATCCCTCCAAACAACATCAATGAAAGCGATGACAGGATTCCAACAGGGGCCGAGACAAAGTAATAATTTCGTGCCGCCGCTCCGGTCAGCGCAAGCAATAGTAGTGCTATTGCCAACCAGAACCTTGTTTTCAGGCACCCCAGCAATCCGAATAGACTCAGCGCAATACAAAGACCATAGAAAACCAGCTCGACAAATAAGGTCCAATACACACCAAACAAGTTGGCGTACCCTAACACTGCCTGAACCATGGTGACGTTTGCCAATACCCTGCTCTCTTCAAGCTCCCCCGAAATAAAAAAAACAATAGCAAAGCAGGCCAATATTACTGAGAGCCAATAGGCAGGGTACAACCTGAAAAACCTTGAAATCATGAACCGCCGGTTCTTTCCGGGATAATCCTTGAAACTGAACGGAATTACGAAACCGCTGACCATAAAAAAAACCACGACGCCGAACTGCCCCGGCCGAAAATAATCGAATACCACCCAGCTGAGTAGTGGCGTTCTTTCAATATAGTGAGAGCCCATGACTGTCAGCGCCGCCAGGGCCCTGAGCGAATCGAGGTAAGTCAAACGATGACTGCTGACCATTCTGCTTGAAATATCCTTTTTCAATGACCTGCTCCGTTGAACAAATGACTAGGAGTTATATGTTTATTAATTGCGTTGATCTCACTGCAGTAACAATCCGAAACGTGGCCCCACTTGAGTAAGCGATCGGGTTAATCCACTCGTAGTGATGTTCGGTCTCCAAACAATGGTTATCGGCCCCCGGGCCGTCAGCCTGGATCGAAAACTTCTCTGCTCTGCGCTCAAGTGTGCTTCCAGATGTTGCTTGCGCTCTGAAGAGGCGCTCACAACCATGGTTGGCGTCAACTCTTGTCGCGGGCCGTTGAGCAATGGGTTATCTGCGACACTTTGCACTGCAAACAACCTATGTCATTCGTCAGGCTCGGTCAGGTTCCGCGAAGAGCGGAGCATCCGCAGCGATACGTGCACTTAGAATGAATAATGGAAAAAGCATCGTTTGGGGGGCATTTCGCTGAAGCGAGTGCAAAAACAGGAATTTCCTACAGACATAGCCGTGCCGAAAATACTCGATTTCCTACATTCAGCTTTTACATAGTGATTCTGCGATCGCGCCATCGAAAGTTTCGAGGTGCGCTAACGCTTTCCGGCACACCAAAATTTCCTGCTCGCGAAGCAACCCCCTCGGTCCCGGAAAATCCCCAACTGCGCAAGAAGTTGCGCAGTTGGTCGTAATAT
This sequence comes from Pseudomonas sp. FR229a, assembly GCF_030209115.1. NCBI lineage: Bacteria > Pseudomonadati > Pseudomonadota > Gammaproteobacteria > Pseudomonadales > Pseudomonadaceae > Pseudomonas > Pseudomonas sp. FR229a. The sequence continues at coordinate 36,708 of NZ_JARVSP010000031.1, forward strand.
TTCAGGGCCTAAATCCTCTGCAGCCCAGGCAGTGCAAGGCCTGCAGCCAAGTGCGCAAGAAGTTGCGCAGTACTGCGCAACTTCTTGCGCACTTTCTTCTGATTATTCCGCTGAAAATCGCCCCGAAAGATGACCGACCACCATGGCGAGCCCGCCACCCGGGCTCCTCTCCAAACCTGGCACGCTCCTTGATAACCCTCAGCCACCCACCGGGCGATTTCGCCTCCGGGCACCCTCAATTTATCCGCAAGGAGAGCACCCCATGGCAACACCAGCGTACATGTCGGTTACCGGCGAAAAACAAGGCCTGATCACTGCCGGCGCGTTCACCGCCGACTCCGTTGGCAACACCTACCAGGAAGGCCACGAAGACCAAGTCATGGTTCAGGCTTTCACCCACGACGTGATCATCCCGCGTGACCCGCAATCCGGTCAGCCAACCGGTCAGCGCGTGCACAAGCCAGTCGTGATCACCAAGGTCTACGACAAGGCTTCGCCTCTGCTGCAAGCCGCACTGACTTCCGGCGAGCGCATGAGCGAAATCGTTATCCAGTGGTACCGCACTTCGGCTCAAGGCACCCAAGAGCACTACTACACCACCAAACTGGAAGACGCGATCATCGTCGCCATCAACAACAAAATGCACAACTGCCAGGATCCGGGCAACGCGCACTTCACCCACCTGGAAGAAGTGCAGTTCACCTACCGCAAAATCACCTGGACCCACGAAGTATCCGGTACTTCGGGTTCCGATGACTGGCGTGCTCCAGTCGTTTAATTACGGCTGACCGTTACACGCATCGGCCAGCTCTGCTGGTCGATGTTGTTTACGCCCCTCCAGAATTTCGCGTACGTTGAGCCGCTTTTTGCGGCCGTCGACGAGCGCCGCTGTACAGCACGAGGAACAAGGGATGTTCGCGCCGGCCAATGAAACCCACTTTGCCCTGACCATCGAAGGGCTTTCCGCCGACTTTCAGGTGTTTACCCTCACCGGCCGGGAAGCCATCAGCCAGCCTTTTGTCTTTGAGGTGGAGCTGGTCAGTGAGCAGCCGTCGCTGGACCTCGAAACCCTGCTGCACAAACCGGCCTTTCTGCAGCTGTCACCCGACGGCAGCGGCATTCATGGCCAGATCTACCGCGCCGCGCAAGGCGACTCCGGCAAGCGCCTGACCCGTTATTCGGTGACCCTGCGCCCGCGACTGGCGTACCTCGC
>NZ_JARVSP010000044.1:0-32897 GCF_030209115.1 Pseudomonas sp. FR229a
GTTTCGGCTCTTGGCTTTGGATTCCGTGGAGGACGTTCAGGTCGGCGTCGATCTCCGGCATCCGCCAATCGGTCCCCTCTCTCTCTGGAAGTAGAGGGGGCCGACCGAGGTGTCTTGCGTCATGCATCGACCTGGGAGGCCGAGGCGATTATGGATGGGAAAACGTCCCTCGTTTCGACTCTTGGCTTTGGATTCCGTGGAGGACGTTCAGGTCGGCGTCGATCTCTGGCATCCCCCAATCGGTCCCCTCTCCCTCTGGGAGAGGGCTAGGGTGAGGGCATTTTCCGGTCCGTCGCAATTCTGATGATCTGCTCCAACACATCGTCCATCTGCTGAAGCACCTCAAGATTACTGAATCGCACGACTTGAATGCCTTGTTGATACAGGAAGTTCGACCGGCGCCGGTCGTGGATCATCCCGCCCGTTTCATAGTGTTGCCCCCCATCCAGCTCAATCGCCAACTTCAAATCCACACAGTAGAAGTCCAGCACATACGGTGGACATGGAAACTGTCGGCGGAATTTCAGGTTGGCGATCAGCCGGGAACGCAGGCGCTGCCAGAGCAAGAGTTCGCAATCTGTCTGGTTGGTGCGTAACTGGCGGGCGAATTGGGCGAGGGTGGGGCGGATTGGCATGGCTTCACGGTCCTTGTGAAGTTGACTGGAGATTTAACAGTAGTCCATTTCCCTCACCCAGGCCCTCTCCCGGAGGGAGCTGACCGAGGTGTCCTGCGTCATGCATCGACCTGGAAGACCGAGGTGATTATGGCTTTGGATTCAGTGAAGGACGCTCAGGTCGGCGTCGATCTCGAGCATCCCCCAATCGGTCCCCTCTCCCTCCGGGAGAGGGCTAGGGTGAGGGGCTTCTCGCAGGCGTTAGTAAACATCCCGGCGATACCGTCCCAGCTCGATCAGCCGTTGAACTTCATCAGCACCCAGCAGATCATTGAGCACCTGATCCACCCCCGCAGCCATCCCCTGAAGGCTGCCGCAGATATAGATGACGGCACCATCAGCCAACCATTTCTTCAATTCATCCGCTGACTCACGCAAGCGATCCTGCACATAAACCTTCTCGGCCTGATCCCGGGAAAACGCCAGATCCAGGCGCGCCAGATCACCATTGACCAGCCATTCCTCCAGCTCGGCGCGGCAGAGGAAGTCGTGCTCGCGGTTGCGCTCGCCGAACAGCAACCACTGCCGCTGCTGACCGTCGGCAATGCGTGCCTTGAGCAAGCTGCGCAGGCCGGCCAGGCCGGTGCCGTTGCCCAGCAGGATCATCGGCACTGGCTCGTTCGGCAGATGGAAGCCGCTGTTGCGCCGCACCCGCAGGCTGATGCTGCCGCCCACGGGCGCATGCTCGGTGAGCCAGCCGGAGCCGATACCGAGGCTGCCGTCGTTGTGCTGTTCCTGACGCACGATCAGCTCCAGCACGCCGTCGGCGGCGATCGAGGCGATGGAGTATTCGCGCATCGCCAGCGGCACCATTGCGTCGACCAGCGATTGCGCATGCAGGCCGACCAGATGTGCGCGGTGTTCAGGCAGCTGGCGTGACGCGAGTGCCACTTCCAGCGGCTCGTCGATGCCGTTGACCTTGACCGGAGTTTCGCCACGGATGCCGAGGCCGTCGAGGAAATGCTCGATGGCCCACGGGCAATTGCGTGGCAGCACTTCGACCAGGTCACCGGCCAGCCAGCTGCGCGTATCCGGCGCCTTGAGGCCGAGCAGATAGACCGGCGCACCGCTGCTGTCAGGGTTCATCAGTTCGCGGCGGACCAGTGTCCAGTTGTCGTAGCTGGGTGCTTGCCAGGTTTCGCTCGGCGCCTGTCCGGTCAGCTGGCCGAGTTGCGTTTGCCAGTGGCGCAGCGCGTAAGGATCGCCGCTGTCGACTTCCACCGGGGCGAACAGGGTCTTGCCGCCGTGTTCGCCGAGCCATTGATGCAAGCGTTTGGCGAAGCCGCAGAAGTGCGCGTATTGCCGATCGCCGAGGCCGAGCACGGCGTAGTTGAGGCCGTCGAGTGTCGAAGCCTTGGCCAGCACTTTACGTTCGAAGCCACGGGCGCTGTCCGGTGCTTCGCCGTCGCCGAAGGTGCTGACCACGAACAACGCATTGTTCGAATCGCGCAGATCCTGTTCGCTGAGATTGGCCAGCGGCTGCACGTTGACCGGCAGTCCGGCGGCCTGCAATTGCCCGGCGGTCTGCCACGCCAGTTGCTCGGCGAAACCGCTCTGACTGGCGAAGCCGATCAGCCATGCCGACGCATCAGCGGACGGTTGCGCCAGACCCTGACGGGCATCCTTGATCTGCTTTTTCTTGCGCCGGCGATCCAGATACAGCAGCCAGCCGGTGATGAAAAACAGCGGCATGCACACCGCCGCCATCGTCACGATGATGCGCCCGACGAGGCCGAAATAACTGCCGACGTGCAGTGCGTAAATGCTGGTCAGCAGTTGTGCCTTGAAGCTTTTGTCGGCATAGCGGTCGACGCGTTTGACCACGCCGGTCGCCGGGTCGAGGGTGATCTGGTTCAGCGCACGGTCATGGGGCGAGCTGTCGAGCAGGTAGAACACCGTCGCCGGCTGGCCGGCCACCGCTGGCATGCGGATGTTGTACGCCGCCAGACCCGGGCCGGCAGCGCTATAGATGCTGCTCCACATCGCCGCGTAGTCGGCCGTCGGTGCCGGGCCTTCTGGCGCCGGGCCGCGACCGCCGCGTACGCGCTCGTTCTGTGGTGCGTCGGAAAGCAGCCGGGTCAGGCCCTTGTTGTACCACTCGTACGACCACGACAATCCGGTCAATGCCAGCAGCAGATAGACCAGCAGGCACCAGGTGCCGGCGACCGAGTGCAGATCCCAATTGAACGCGCGACCCTTCTTTTTCCAGTCCAGCGTCAGCCACACGCGCCAGCTGTTCCACTGGCGTGGCCAGCGCAGATAAAGGCCGGAGAGACAGAAGAACAACAGCATCAGTGTGCAGGCGCCGGTGATGTTGCGCCCGGTGTCGCCCATGGCGAGGAAGCGGTGCAGTTGCAGCATCAGGCCGAAGAAATCCTGGCCAGTGGCGTCGCCCTTGAACTCGGCAGTGTACGGATCGAAGTAGCGCATCTCGCCCCGCCGTTCACCCTTGGGCGGGGTGAAGTAAACCCGTGCGGCGTGACCGCTGTCGGTCTCGACCCAGAGCATGGCGACTTTCTTGCCGGACGCGGCTTCGATGCGCTCCACCAGTTCCACCGGCGGCAACACGCCGGCGACCTGCTTTTCCACCTGCAAAACGGACGGATTGAGGGCGCGCAGGATCTCGTCCTGAAACGAATACGCCGCGCCGGTGATACCCATCAGGGCCAGTACCAGCCCTGCGGTGATGCCAAAAAACCAGTGCAACTGGAACAGGGTTTTCTTCAACACGTCACTCGCCGTCCGTTCGGAAATTGTCATCACGGCGGGCATTATGCCGTGGGTTATCAAGAAGCGTTTTGCGTAACACACAAAAGCCCCGTTCAACTGAATGAACGGGGCCGAGCCTCGCGGCACATCCCATGTAGGAGTGAGCCTGCTCGCGATAGCTATCTGTCAGAGGGATTGATGCTGACTGACACACCGCTATCGCGAGCAGGCTCGCTCCTACAGGTTCCAAATCGTCAGAAGTGGAAGTTGGTACTCAACAGCGCCGTACGTCCCGCCGCCTGATTGGCGAAGTGGGTCGAGAAGGCTTTGTCGTAATAGGTTTCGTCAGTCAGGTTCTGCACGTTGAGTTGCAGGTCGACGTTCTTGGTCAGCTTGTAGGCCGCCATCGCGTCGTAACGTACGTACGAGTCGACCATCGTTGTATTCGCCACACTGCCATAGACGTCGTCGACGTAGAACGCGCCACCACCGATGGTCAGCTTTGGCGTGACCTGATAGGTGGTCCACAGGCTGGCGCTGTTTTTCGGTGTGTTCGGCAGATCGTTGCCGTCGTTGGCGCGACCCAGCGGGCCGCCGTCGACCTGTTCGCTGTCCATGAAGGCGTAACCGGCGAACACCTGCCACTTGTCGGTGATCCTGCCGCTGGCCGACAGTTCGAAACCTTGTACGCGGGTCTTGCCGGCGTTCTCGTAGGAGCTGGTGTCGACCTGCACGCGAGCGTTTTCCTTCTCGGTGCGGAAGATGTCGGCGGTCAGCGACAGGCGATCATTGAGCAGATCCCACTTGGTGCCGATCTCATAGTTCTTCGTAGTCTCCGGCTCCATGTCGCTGCTCAGCAGATTGCCGCTGCGATCCGGCGTGCCGCCCAGCGGGTTGCCTTCCTGACCTTCGCCCAAGGTGTTGCCCGGCGGTGTCGCCGAGGTCGCGTAGGAAGCATAAATGCTGCCGTTTTCCGCTGGCTTGTAGACCACGCCGAACTGGCCGGTGACGAACTCGCTGGTGTCATCGCCCTTGGAGGTGGTGCGGCCAGCGGCGTTGTAGGACTTGTAATCGGTGTCGAAGTGGTCGTAACGCAGGCCCATGTTCACCAGCCATTGCTCGGACAATTCCAGCGTGTCGAACACGTACAGCGCGTAGGTGTCGGCCTGGGTGTCGGTGCCGGCGTAGTTGCGCGAAATCGCGCCGTTCCACGGATCGTTCGGGTTCGGGTTCGACAGCGAGGTGCAGTTGTAACCGCTGGCCGCGCCGATCAGACCCGGGTTGCAGTTGGTCGTTGCGGCGCTGGTGCGCGGTGTGGTGTCGGTGTTGACGTTGTACGAGGATTTTTCGCTCTGCTCACGGGTGTACTCGACACCGGTGGAGAAGCTGTTCTTGAAACCGGCCACGTAAAAGGTGCCGAACAGGTCGGTCTGGTTGGTGGTGGTTTCGGTGTTGCTCACCCGTGTGTTGGCGCGACGCCAGACGCTGCCATTGTTGACGTTGCCCTTGCTGTCGTCCGGCTGGGTGAGGATGTAATCCTGCATGCTGGTGCCGTGGCGCAGGGTGTTCTTGATGGTCAGCGTATCGTTCAGGTCGTGCTCGATGGCGAAGGTCGCGGTGTCGGTGCGGCCCTTGCGGAAGTCGCGATCCAGACCGTAGAAGTTGTCATGGTCGCCACCGGCGTACGGCTTATCCGGGTTGGACTTGGTGCGTGCGGCCGAACCACCGGTCGGAATGGTGTACGGGATGCCCGAGTCCGGAGTGTCGTTGCTTTCCAGGTGGTAGTAGTCGAGGTTGACGCGGGTATCGGTACCCAGGCCGAAAGCCAGGGAGGGCGCGATGCCCCAACGGTCGTAATCGACCTTGTCGCGACCGGCGACGTTGCTCTCATGGCTCATCAGGTTGAGACGGCCGGCAGCGCTGTCGCTGAATTGGTAGTTGCCGTCGAGGGTGTAGCGTTGGGTCTGGTCGGAGCCGTAGGTGAAGCCGCCGTCGAACGAGTTGCCCAGGTGCGCTTTCTTGCTCACCAGGTTGATGCTGCCACCGGCTGCGCCACGACCGCCAATGGCCGAGTTCGGGCCTTTGCTGACTTCGATGTTTTCCACGGCGAAGATCTCGCGGCTCTGCGATCCGGTGTCACGCACGCCGTCCAGGTAAGTGTCACCCTGAGCGTCGAAGCCACGAATGAACGGACGATCGCCCTGGGGGTTGCCGCCTTCACCGGCACCGAAGGTGATGCCCGGCACGGTACGCAGTGCGTCCTGCATGTTCAGCGCGCCGGTGTCCTTGAGCACTTGTTGCGGGATGACGGTGACCGAGCGCGGCGTGTCGACCAGCGGCGCGGTGTACTTGGGTGAGGAGGCTTTTTCGACCTGGTAGGAGGTCGTGTCCTGGGCTTCGCCGGTGATGGCGGTAGCGTCCAGGGCGATGGCATTGCCGGACGCTTTGCTCTCGGTTTTTTCCGCTGCAAAGACCATCTGCCCCGCAGAGCCGGCGGTGATTGCGACACCGATTGCCGAGGCGAGCAGACGTGGTGAACTGACCGGTAGTTGTGCGTGTTGACGTGCCATTTTTATTCCCCTCCCCAAGGATTTGAGGCGGCGGAATATAGGGTAAACAGGTATTCGTATCAATTGCGAAACATTGTTATTCGCATTGAATTTACATTCTTTACAATTTGCCCTTACGGTTTCTGTCCGTTCATTCGTCTTGCGGGTTTTACACGGTCAATAAGAATCAATACCATTGCCGCCTTCTTGCCATCAGGTGACATTGCCATGCTGCTGCACATTCCCGGGCTGTTCGCAAAAGACGAAGTGCAGCGCATCCGCCGGGCCCTGGAGCAGGCGGACTGGGCCGATGGCAAGATCACTGCGGGCTTCCAGTCGGCCAAGGCCAAGCACAACCTGCAATTGCCCGAAGGCCACCCGCTGGCCAAGGAAATCGGCGCGGCGATGCTGGAGCGGCTGTGGAAAAATCCGCTGTTCATGTCCGCCGCATTGCCGCACAAAGTCTTTCCACCCTTGGTGAACTGTTACACCGCCGGCGGCAGTTTCGATTTCCATATCGACAATGCCGTACGCCAGCCCAAGGGCAGCATCGAACGGGTGCGTACCGATCTGTCGGCGACGCTGTTCTTCAGCGAGCCGGAAGATTACGACGGCGGCGAGCTGGAGATTCAGGACACCTACGGCAGCCAGCGAGTGAAGTTGCCGGCCGGCGACATGGTGTTGTATCCGGGCACCAGTTTGCACAAGGTCAATGCGGTCACTCGCGGCGCACGTTATGCGTCGTTTTTCTGGACACAAAGCCTGGTGCGCGAAGACAGCCAGCGCGCATTGCTGTTCGAGATGGACGCGGCGATCCAGCAGCTGACCCAGGACGTCCCCGATCATCCCTCGCTGATCCGCCTCACCGGCACTTATCACAACCTGCTGCGGCGGTGGGTCGAGGTATGAGTTTCCACGTGCGTCGCGAGGAAGTCCTCGATGCCGCCGGGTTGGCGGCGATGCTTGAAGAAAGCCCGGCTCGAGCGGCGCAGGCGATTTTGCTGGCGGCGGGTGAGGGCGAGGTTGAAGCGCAGGCGCTGCTCGGGCAGATCCTGCTCGACGGCCAGGGCATCGCGCAGGATCAAGCGCTGGCGCTGCGCTGGTTCGCCATCGCCGCCGGACGCGGGCACCTGATGGCGCGCAACATGCTCGGACGTTGCCATGAGCATGGTTGGGGTTGTGCGGCGGATGCCTCGGTGGCGGCGCAGCATTATCGAATCGCCGCCGAGGCGGGCCTGGACTGGGCGATGTACAACCTCGCCAACCTGCTGGCGACCGGGCGCGGGGTGACGGCTGATCATCGGCAGGCGTTGGCGTTGTATCGACGCGCGGCTGAGTTGGGCCATGCCAAATCGATGAATCTGCTTGGGCGCTATCTGGAGGAAGGGCAGGTGTGTCCGGCGGATCCGCCAGCGGCGCGTGACTGGTATCAGCGCTCGGCTGAAGCGGGGGATTTTCGTGGGCAGTTCAGTTATGCGGCGGTGTTGGCGGGTGAAGGACGGATTGATGATGCGGTCGATTGGCTTGAGAAAGCTTTGGCGGGCGGTAATCTGAGTTTTTTGCGGGTGGCGAGTCAGACGCTGGCTGATGCGACAGATCTGCGGATTCAGGTGATGGCTAGTCAGTATGCCGCTCGGTATGCAGAGTTGCAGCGCGGCTGAAACCGCAAAGCCCTCACCCTAGCCCTCTCCCAGGGGGAGAGGGGACTGACCGCGTCGTTCCTGCGCTATACATCGACCTGAAATATCCAGTCGAACTCAATTTTGAAAAGCATGCACCCCAGCCCTCTCCCTCGGGAGAGGGCTGGGGTGAGGGGCTTCGGTCTCAAGTGCAAATGAACCCCCAGCCGAACACCCACAAAAAAAGCCCACAACATCGTGGGCTTTTCACTTGCAGCTAGCAGCTTGAAACTTGCCGCTGCCTCTTACACGTAAAACGACTTCAACGGCGGAAAGCCATTGAATTCAACCGCGCTATAGCTGGTGGTGTACGCACCGGTCGACAACCAGTACAGGCGATCACCAATCGCCAGATTCAGCGGCAGACCGTACTTGTAGTTCTCATACATGATGTCGGCGCTGTCGCAGGTCGGGCCGGCGATCACGACTTCTTCCATCTCGCCTTTCTTCTCGGTCCAGATCGGGAACTTGATCGCTTCGTCCATGGTTTCGATCAGGCCGGAGAACTTGCCCACATCGGTATACACCCAGCGCTCGACGGCAGTGCGCGACTTGCGTGCAACCAGCACCACTTCGCTGACCAGAATACCGGCGTTGGCGATCAGCGAACGGCCCGGCTCGAGAATGATTTCCGGCAGATCATCACCGAAGTCTTCCTTGAGGAAGCGGATGATTTCTTCGGCGTAGGTTTCCAGGCTGTTGGTGCGGGTGATGTAGTTGGCCGGGAAGCCACCGCCCATGTTGATCAGCTTCAGATGAATGCCGTCTTCTTCTTTCAGGCGCTCGAAGATCACTTTGACCTTGGCGATCGCCGCGTCCCAGACGCTGATGTCGCGCTGTTGCGAGCCGACGTGGAACGAGATGCCGTACGGCACCAGACCGAGGTCGCGGGCGAGGATCAGCAGGTCCATGGCCATGTCGGTCTGGCAGCCGAATTTGCGCGACAGCGGCCAGTCAGCTGTGGTCGAGCCTTCAGTCAGAATACGCACATAGACTTTCGAGCCCGGGGCAGCCTTGGCGATGTTGCGCAGGTCGGCTTCGGAGTCGGTGGAGAACAGACGCACACCCTTCTCGTAGAAGTAGCGGATGTCCTTGGATTTCTTGATGGTGTTGCCGTAGCTGATGCGGTCCGGGCTGACGCCACGATCCATCACTTTGTCCAGCTCGTAGATCGAAGCGATGTCGAAGCTCGAACCCTTGTCTTTGAGCAGGTCGATGATCTCGACGGCCGGGTTGGCCTTGACCGCGTAGTAGACCTTGGCGAATTCGAAACCGGCACGCAGGTCATCGTAGGCCTGGGCGATCATCGCGGTGTCGATCACCACGAACGGGGTTTCCTGTTTGTCGGCGAACGCCTTCATTTTGTCGAATGTAGCGCGCGCGAAATAGTCTTCGACCTGGATCGACATGCTGGGAACTCCTACTGGCAAACTGTAATTAACAATGGGTGCATGAACGTCCTCCGTATCCCCACTTTGGTTCGCCTACTTCCCAAGGCATGTCGCCGAAAGCAAAAAGGCCCAGAGATGTGCCGCTATCCCTTGGCCTTGCTGTCTCGTCGTCAGTACTTGAGCCGGATGGATCGTTTCCAGCATGGACGTTCGGCGCGAACTTTAGGGCGTGAGGGGCGTGAGATCAACTAAAAATGTCGCGTTTTTGCACGCTTCTGACGTGCGTCGCGTTCATCACTCCTTGTACCCGACCGAGATGACGGACAGATGTTCCCGAGGGATTTTCGAGTGTTAAACATATCTGCACGTTCGGGGTTTTTGTCAGCCAAGTTGTCGATAAGTCTGATGACTACAACATCGGCGACGTTCCCGGCATTAGTGCTGATTCAGAGGCTTTTCAGCTGAAACGCTGAAGACGATGGCGAGAGCAGACGACGCCGCGTTGTTGAGATTCTTTTCCAGCAATTGCATTTGCCGAAAACCTGTGGCGAGGGAGCTTGCTCCCGCTGGACTGCGAAGCAGTCCTCGCTTTTTTTCAAAGAGGGGCCGCTGCGCGACCCAGCGGGAGCAAGCTCCCTCGCCACAGGTGCAGTATTCGGTCCGGAGGATTACGCGACCACGGTCTCAGCCGGCGAGACGATATTGGTCTTCATCCCTCGCGAACGTCCCGAGCTCAGGTACGCCGCGATCGACTCCTGCGTCACCTCGCCGAGGAACACCCGTTCCGCGTCCATCACCGGCAGCCAGGCGCGGTTGAACTCGTACATGCGCGACAGCAGGATGCGCAGGTGCTCGTCGTACGCCGCCGTGGCGTTGAATTCACGCAGGAATTGCGCACAGGTGCCGGTCTGGCGATGCAGGTCGCGACGACGCACATAACCCAGTGCCTTGTTCTCTGAGCAGGTGACCACCACGTAGCGACGGTCGTGCTCGTCCATCAATTCCAGCGCATCGGCCACTGGCGTTTCCGGGCTCACCGACGGCGCGTTGTCCGCCGCGTCCTCGGCCTTCACCAGCAGCAGGCGTTTGAGGGTGCTGTCCTGACCGACGAAATTGCTGACGAAATCGTCCGCCGGATGCGCCAGCAGGGTGTCGGGATGATCGATCTGCAGCAGTTTGCCGGCGCGGAAAATGGCGATCTTGTCGCCCAGCTTGATGGCTTCGTCGATGTCGTGGCTGACCATGATCACGGTCTTGTTCAGCGCGCGCTGCATCTCGAAGAATTCGTTCTGGATCATCTCGCGGTTGATCGGGTCGACCGCGCCAAACGGCTCGTCCATCAACAGCAGCGGAGCATCTGCCGCCAATGCGCGGATCACGCCGATTCGCTGTTGCTGACCACCGGACAGTTCCCGCGGATAACGATGCAGATACTGCTTGGGCTCAAGCTTGATCATGCTCATCAGTTCGCGGGCGCGGTCGTGGCATTTCTGTTTGTCCCAGCCGAGCAGTTTCGGCACGACGACGATGTTCTCTTCGATGGTCATGTTCGGGAACAGACCGATCTGCTGGATCACGTAACCGATGTTGCGGCGCAGGGTCACCTCATCGAGATCGGTGGTGTCTTCGCCGTTGATGAGGATCTTGCCCGAGGTCGGTTTGATCAGGCGGTTGATCATCTTCAGCGTGGTGCTTTTGCCGCAACCCGATGGCCCGAGGAACACGCAGATCTCGCCTTCATTGACGGTCAGGCTTACCGAGTCCACGGCTTTGACATCTTTGCCGTTGCTTTGGAAGGTCTTGCTGAGGTTTTGAAGTTCGATCATTTCAGGAGTCCTTTTGGAGTCAGCGAGCGTTGCAGCCACTGCAAAACGAGATCGGCGAAAATCGCCAGAAGACTGACCAGCAGCGCGCCGACGATAAGCATCGACATGTCACTGCGGCTGATGGAGGCGAGGATCAACACACCGAGGCCGCCGGCGCCGATGGTCGCGGCGATGGTCATTACGCCGATGTTCATCACCACGGCGGTACGCACACCGGCGAGGATCACCGGCACCGCAATCGGCAGTTCGACCATGCGCAGGCGCTGGCCGAAGGTCATGCCGATACCCCGTGCAGCTTCACGGATGCCCGGTTCAACGCCAGTCAGGGCGAGATAGGTGTTGCGCATGATCGGCAGCAACGAATACAGGAACACCGCAGTGATCGCCGGCAGTGGCCCCAGGCCCTGGCCGAACTTGGAGTAGAACGGCAGCAGCAGGCCGAACAGGGCAATCGACGGCACAGTCAGCAGCACCGTGGCGCTGGCCTGCAAGGGGCCGGCGAGGCTCGGAAAGCGCGTCATCAGAATGCCCAGCGGCACGCCGATGACAATCGCCAGGGTCACGGCGATGCCGACCAGGGTGATGTGCTGCCAGGTCAGGTGCATCACCTGCTGCCAGTCGAGATGGGAAAAGGCGTTCAGAAATTCCATGACTTCTCCTCTCTTAATTCAGTGGGTGCTGGCGCAGGAAATCGGCGGCAACGGACGATGGGCTTTCGTGGTCGACATCCACCCGCGCGTTGAGCTGGCGCATGGTTTCGTCATCGAACAGTTCAGCCAGTGGCTTGAGTTGCTCGGCCAGTTTCGGGTTGGCGTCCAGCGTGGCCTGACGCACCACGGGAGCTGCGGTGTAGTCGGGGAAGTAATGCTTGTCGTCTTCCAGCAATTTCAGGCCGAAGGCGTTGAGGCGGCCGTCGGTGGTGTAGACCAGACCGGCAAATACCTGACCGTTGCGCAGCGCGGTGTAGACCAGGCCGGCGTCCATCTGACGGATATTCTTGCGGGTCAGGTTCATGTCGTAGAGCTTGACCATGCCGTCGAGACCGTCGGAGCGATTGGCGAACTCGGTATCCAGCGCCACCAGATGATTGGTCTTGGCTTCCGCACGCAGCACTTCGTTGAGCTGGCTGATGTTGTTGATCTGCGGATATTCCTCAGCCACTTTCTTGGGGAGGGCGAGGGCGTAGGTGTTGCTGAATTTCGACGGCGTCAGCCAGATCAGGCCTTTTTTTGCGTCGAGTTCTTTGACCCGGGTGTAGGACTGCGCGCTGTCGAGTTTCTCGGTTACATGGTTGTAGGCCACCAGCGACACGCCGGTGTATTCCCAGAGCAGGTCCAACTGGCCGCTTTCGTGGGCGCTGCGAGCGAGGTTGCTGCCCAGACCGCCAGTGATCTGCGCGTCGTAGCCTTTGCTGCGCAGGTATTGCGCGGTGATTTCGGCGAGCAGGGTCTGCTCGGTAAATACCCGCGCGCCAAGGCGGATGACCGGTTTTTCGGCGGCTTGCGCCAATCCTGCGAACAGCAGGACGCAGCCTAAGATCAAACTGAGACGTTTCATGAATATTCCTTCGCAAGAGCCTTAAGACGGGCGCAAACCGCGTTCCAGCCAGAGACGGCTGGCGAGGGTGACCACGCCATCGAGCAGCAGCGCCAGCAGCGCGGTGCACGCGGCGCCGAGCAGCAGTTGCGGCTGATTGTTCAGGGCGATGCCGGGGAAAATCAGGCTGCCGAGGCTGTTGGCGCCGATCAGGAACGCCAGCGGCGCGGTGCCGACGTTGATGGCCAGTGCGACACGCACGCCACCGACGATGATCGGCACGGCGTTGGGCAATTCGACTTTCCACAACACCTGGCGCGGGGTCATGCCGATGCCGACGGCGGCTTCTTTTAGTGAGCCCTGAACGTTTTTCAGGCCTTCGTAGGTATTGCGCACGATCGGCAACAGGGAGGCGAGGAACAGCGCAAAGATTGCCGGGCCACTGCCGATGCCGAGGATGCCCAGCGCGATCGCGAGCACGGCGAGCGGTGGCACGGTGTTGCCGATATTGAAGATCTGCATGAAGCGTTCGGCGCGGCCGACCATGGTCGGGCGGCTGAGGAAGATGCCGGCGGGGATGCCCACGACAAGGGCGGCCAGCATGGACGCGAGGACAAGAATCAGATGAGCTTGCAGGTAAAACAACAAATCGTCGCGGTAGTGTTCGATCGTGTTGATGCCGATCCAGTGGACCAGCAGGGCCAGGAGCGCGATCACCACCGCACCTCCCATCAGCCCTTTGCCATAGCGGATAGCCACAGGCGGACTCCTTTTTTTGTAGTCGGCGAGCGCTGCTCCGCGTGGCAAGACCATTTCTGGTTGCCGAAGTCAGCGTTCGCGAAAAGTAGCCGTTTTCCAGCACCGGCCAAGCGGCGTGAAAGCGAGCCATGAGCGCAGCCTCGTCAGGCTAACTTGCTGATTTTTCAGCCCCTGACGAAGATTCGTAACAGGGGATGGACGTCTCCAGGCTTTAAAAGGTTCCCACGTTAGACACTATTTGGCCACCCTGTTGGAGCTGCCGAAGGCTGCGATCTTTTGACTTTGCTGCTGAAAACAAGATCAAAAGATCGCCGCCTGCGGCAGCTCCTGCGGGGTTTCGCGCGGCCGAGGGACGGTGGTTCGGCGATCACTTTTTAAGCTATACTCGCCGCCCTTTTTTGAATCACCGCCAGGCGATTTCCCATGACCCAACAGGCCGCCGAAGTCGCGAAACGCCGCACTTTCGCCATTATTTCCCACCCCGATGCCGGTAAAACCACGATCACCGAAAAGCTCCTGTTGATGGGCAAGGCGATTGCAGTGGCCGGTACGGTGAAATCCCGTAAATCCGATCGCCATGCGACATCCGACTGGATGGAGATGGAGAAGCAGCGGGGTATTTCCATTACCACGTCGGTCATGCAGTTCCCCTATCGCGAACACATGATCAACCTGCTCGACACCCCGGGCCACGAAGACTTCTCCGAAGACACCTACCGCACCCTGACGGCGGTGGACTCGGCGTTGATGGTTCTCGACGGCGGTAAGGGTGTAGAGCCACGGACCATTGCGCTGATGGACGTCTGCCGTCTGCGTGACACGCCGATCGTCAGCTTCATCAACAAACTCGACCGCGACATCCGCGACCCGATCGAACTGCTCGACGAAATCGAAGCCGTTCTGAAGATCAAGGCGGCGCCGATCACCTGGCCGATCGGTTGCTATCGCGACTTCAAAGGCGTGTATCACCTGGCCGATGACTACATCATTGTCTACACCGCCGGTCACGGTCACGAACGCACCGAAACCAAGATCATCGAGAAACTCGACTCCGACGAGGCGCGCGCGCACCTGGGCGATGAGTACGAGCGCTTCATCGAGCAACTGGAACTGGTGCAGGGCGCCTGCCACGAGTTCAACCAGCAGGAATTCCTCGACGGTCAACTGACCCCGGTGTTTTTCGGTACCGCACTGGGCAACTTCGGTGTCGACCACGTGCTCGATGCTGTCGTCGATTGGGCGCCGCGCCCGCTGGCCCGGGTGGCCAACGAGCGCACCGTCGAGCCGGTGGAAGAGAAGTTCTCGGGCTTCATCTTCAAGATCCAGGCGAACATGGACCCGAAACACCGCGACCGCATCGCCTTCATGCGTATCTGCTCCGGCAAGTACGAAAAAGGCATGAAGATGCGTCATGTGCGTACCGGCAAGGACGTGCGCATCGGCGACGCCCTGACGTTCTTCTCCTCCGAGCGTGAACAGCTCGAAGAAGCCTATGCCGGCGACATCATCGGCCTGCACAACCACGGCACCATCCAGATCGGCGACACCTTCAGCGAAGGCGAAGTCCTCGGTTTCACCGGCATCCCGCACTTCGCCCCGGAACTGTTCCGTCGCGTGCGTCTGCGTGATCCGCTGAAATCCAAGCAATTGCGTCAGGGCCTGCAGCAGTTGGCGGAGGAGGGCGCGACCCAGGTGTTCTTCCCCGAGCGCAGCAACGACATCATTCTCGGCGCCGTCGGTGTGCTGCAGTTCGATGTGGTCGCTAGCCGTTTGAAAGAGGAATACAAGGTCGAGTGTTCATATGAGCCGATCACCGTGTATTCCGCGCGCTGGATCGAGTGCGACGACAAGAAGAAGCTTGAGGAATTTTCCAACAAGGCGGTGGAGAACCTCGCGCTGGATGGCGGTGGTCATCTGACCTATCTGGCGCCGACGCGGGTGAATCTGGCGTTGATGGAAGAGCGCTGGCCGGATGTGAAATTCCGCGCGACGCGTGAGCATCATTAAGCGCTAAGCTGGCTTGATCGAAAGCCCCCTAGGTGAATGCCTTGGGGGCTTTTTGTTGCCTGCTGTTTTTGGCGGCTTGTCCCGCTACCTCAGAGAGCGGCTATTCATCTGTGTATCAAAGAGGAACTGTCGCTTTGAAGTTGCCATGGAAACAAAAAAAATCAGCCAAATGGACATTCAATCTAGTGCCTTTTGCATGTTTCAAATGAGATGTCAACTGTCAGGTCTTACAGTGGCGCCAATACGGTATAGCGATTATAAGCATCAAGGGGTATAGCCCCTGAAACTACTCGGAGAAACACCATGAAAGTCACAACGTCTAACATTAATGAACTCCCTCCGCATCGTAAACCGATTGGTCAGATGGAATTCTCGATCGATGGAGTTGCATACAATCCAGTAGTGGGCGCGGGCTGGTTTGTAATCGACCCTAATGGTCGAGGCCAAGTGGGAGGGGTCATTCGAAATGATGATTCTGTTTTTTTTGAGTTCGACGATATTGAACAAAGCCAAGATGTCGAGGGGACTTTTGGTACAGATCGGAAGTTTCATGCGTTTTTCAATCCTCATGATCCTTTGGAGACATGGGAAGCGGCGTCGGGCAATTATAAAGGCTTGATCAATTTGGAAGAGCGTGTAGTTCAAATGGACTTTGAATTTATTGCAAAGGCCGCGAATTCTGACCGGCAAAGCAAAATAACAGCATCGATGAAATTCAGGTTCGACGGGCCCGAGAACAAATCATTCGAGCGAGATTTTCGTCGTAAGAACTAATCAATGAAAGAATCTCCTCGGTTTTATGCCTGCGGCTTAATGTGGTCAGCCGCAGGTTTATATGAGTGCATCAACGTTGGGCATTTACCGTTAACAATGAATACGCCTGGACCCGCTCGCAGTTTTTTTCAATCCGCCGGTTTTCTGCTGTTTGCTTGATTAAACTTGTTCTCGCTGCGTTTAGCTGCGCCAGACTGTCTCAGCACTCCCACGCCCGGATCAATCCCTCCGCTCAGAGTTCCGACGTCGCCCGTGGATCAAGATCAATAGCATTACTCGAGCTAACGCTCATCGAGTAGGAGCTGCCGAAGGCTGCGATCTTTTGATCTTGATTTTCTGTGGGAGCGCGCCTGCTCGCGAAGGCGTCTTTATTGCCGGCCCATCTACTACCGAATGCCCTCCATCCAACGAGCTGTCGAACGTGTGCGCTAGGCTTGGGTTTTGTGGTGGAAGCGTATGCGCGTGCCTTTAGTTTTGCGGTGGGTTTGCCCCTCATCGGAACGCCGCCCGCCCAGCCCTCTCTCCCGAGGGAGAGGGAGCCGATTGATGAGCTGTCAAATCCTCAGTTCGGCTCGGTATTTCAGGTCGGCGTACCTTGCCCGAACAACTCGGTCAGTCCCCTCTCCCTCCGGGAGAGGGTTAGGGTGAGGGGCTTTTGATCTTTAGCGCCGCGTGAACAATGACGTTGAAATCCGGGCTCAGAGATTTCTCTGTAAGGCATTTTCCTTCAGCGTCGTAGCCCTACTCTGCTTTTACTTTGCCCGACCCCACCCCCACGACATTCCAATCCAACCCGTCTACTGTTCAGCGAACCCTCGCCCACAGCGGACGTTACATGCTCAAAGGACTGACTCATCTGTTGCACCCCAACGGCTATTTCACCCCCATGGCCTGGGTCCTCGCAGCGCTTTTGTTCATCAATCGCCTCAGCGCCATGGTCAAGCTGTTCATGGCGTTGTACCTGCGTCAGGAACTGGGGTTGGCGATTGAAACCGTCGGATGGTTGCTCTCGGCGTATGGCGCGGGGTTGTTGGTTGGTTCGATGCTTGGCGGTTGGCTCAGTGATCACGTGCGCACGGCGCGGCTGACGGCGGCGCTGTTTTTCGTTTCGGTGTGGGTGCTGGTGCTGTTGGGGCTGGTGACGCAGGTGCCGTGGCTGGCCGGTTTGTTGCTGCTCAGCGGTGTCATCGACGGGGCGATTCGCACGTTGCATCAGCGGCTGATCATGGAATATTGCGAAGTTGCGCAGCGCTCGCGGGCGCAAGCATTGAGTCGGGTGGCGCGCAATCTGGGCATGGCGGCTGCCGGGGTGGCGGGCGGGGTGTTGGCGCAGGCGGATTTTCGTTGGGTATTTTTCGGCAGTGCGGCGATGACCATGCTGGCGCTGCTGTGGTTCGTGCGCACGACGTGGCGGCGGCCGGTGCTGGTGCTTGAAGACGAATCCGCCGATGGCTCGAACGTGCCGCTTCGCGACAAGCCGTTCCTCTGGCTGCTGGCGGCGACGGCCGTGCTCGGCATTGCGTTCGACACGGTCTACAGCACGCTGGGCAATTATCTGCGTGACTACTACCACCTGAGCACAGAGGCGATCGGTTGGCAGTTCGGGCTCAATGCGCTGTTGGTGATCGCGCTGCAGATCCCGCTGTCGCACTCGGTCGAACGCTGGGGCTCGCGTTGGCAGATGCTTGTCGGCAGCGTGCTGTTGGCCTGTGGGCTGGGCATGTTGCCGTTCGGTTCCGGGTTGGCTTTTGTCTGTCTGTCGACACTGATCTGGACCTTGGGCGAGGCATTGTTCATGCCGCCGTTGAATGTACTGGCGATGCAGTTTGCGCAGAGCGGCAAAAGCGGTCAGTACTTCGGCTTGTTCTTTATGAGCTGGAGTGCCAGCGCGCTATTGTCGCCGGTGCTCAGCGGTCAGCTCTACGGCCAGTTTGGCGGGCACAGCGTGTGGCTGATGAGTGCGCTGCTGGTGCTGTTCTCCATTCCACTGACTTGGCAGGCCACGCGAGCCGCTTAGCTGCATCGGTTATTACTGTTATTCGAAAGCAATCTGTGACTCTAGGGCATTTCTTTCCGCGTCGCCGCGTCCTAAGTGGTGAGCCGGGCGGATCGCGACTAGATTTCACACGAAGCCAGTCCGGCAAGCATGTCTTAGCGCAACAGGATGGAGTCGGCCATGAAAAGCAGATTGCTACGGATTTTGATGTTGTTGAAAGTGATGGTGATGCTGTCCCTCGGCACTGCAACGGCCTGGGCCGAGTGCGAGGATCACGATTCACAGGCGTTCAACGGCCAGGTCGGGCATAGCGGGCTGATGCTCGCCAAGTCCGAGGCGGAGCCGGGGGATATGAATCAGGGCGGCAGCGCCGATGATGACGACTCGACCACTGACGAGCCGGACACCGATGACCCGGATGACGAAGGCGATAGCCAGACATAAATCACCGGGCAAAGAAAAACCCCTTCTGCCTCGATTGATGCGCAATCGAGGTGGAAGGGGTTTGGTTAACTCTGGTTCGACGCGAATCCCCTGTAGGAGCTGCGGAACGCTGCGATCTTTTGATCTTGATTCTGAAAATCAAAAGATCGCAGCCTCGTTGCACTCGTCAGCTCCTACAGGTTTTGCTGTGGCTTACGCCGCGCCGTCGAGGAACTGCTCGGCGTAGTGACAAGCCACCTGCCGGTTATCCAGTTCACGCAACAGCGGTTCTTCCGTGCTGCAACGCTCGGTCGCATACGGGCAGCGCTTGTGGAACGCGCAACCCGGTGGCGGGTTCAGCGGGTTGGGCAGTTCGCCGACGATCTTGATTTTCGGCTTGTGCGGATCCGGGTGAATGGTCGGGGTCGCTGACAGCAGCGCCTGGGTGTACGGGTGCAGCGGGCGCTCGTAGATGTCGTTCTTCGGACCCAGTTCAACCGGGCGACCCAGATACATCACCATCACATCATCGGCCACGTGCTGCACCACCGCGAGGTTGTGCGATATGAACACGTAGGCAGTGTTGAACTCCTGCTGCAGGTCCATGAACAGGTTGAGCACCTGGGCCTGAATCGACACGTCCAGCGCCGAAGTCGGTTCGTCTGCCACCAGCACTTTCGGCTGCAGCATCATGGCCCGCGCGAGGGCGATACGCTGACGCTGACCACCGGAGAACATGTGCGGATAGCGCTGGTAATGCTCGGGACGCAAGCCCACCTGCTTCATCATCGCCTGGACTTTCTCGCGACGCTCAGTGGCCGACAGTTTGGTGTTGATCAGCAGCGGTTCGGCCAGTTGATCACCGATTTTCTGCCGTGGGTTCAACGACGCATACGGGCTCTGGAACACCATCTGCACGTCTTTGCGCAGTTGCTTGCGCTCGGCCTTGTCGGCGCCGGCAACTTCCTGGCCGGCGATCTGCAGCGAGCCCGACGATGGCTCTTCAATCAGCGTCAGGGCGCGGGCGAGGGTGGATTTGCCGCATCCCGATTCACCCACCACGGCGAGGGTCTTGCCGGCTTCCAGTTCGAACGACACGCCGTTGAGCGCGCGCACGGTGGCGTGGCCCTTGAACAGGCCACGGGAGACTTCATAGTGACGGGTCAGGTCGCGGGCGGTAAGTACGACGGCCATTACGCCACCTCCTGGTTCAGCGGGTAGAAGCAGCGGGCGAGGCTGTTGGCTTTCGGATCGAGGCCCGGACGCTGGGTGCGGCAGTTGTCCTGCACGTACGGGCAGCGCGGCGACAGCAGGCAACCCTGCGGACGGTCGTAGCGGCCCGGGACTATGCCCGGCAGGGTCGACAGACGCGAGGCGCCGAGGCTGTGCTCGGGAATCGCCTTGAGCAGCGCTTCGCTGTACGGGTGCGCCGGGATGTCGAACAGTTGCGGCACCTGACCGACTTCCACGGCCTGGCCGGCATACATCACGCAGACGCGCTGGGCGGTTTCCGCCACGACCGCGAGGTCGTGAGTGATCAGCACCAGGCCCATGTTCTGTTCTTTCTGCAACGCCAGCAGCAGATCCATGATCTGCGCCTGAATCGTCACGTCGAGGGCCGTGGTCGGTTCGTCGGCGATCAACAGTTTCGGCTCGCCGGCGATCGCCATGGCGATCGCAACACGCTGGCTCATACCGCCAGACAGTTGATGCGGGTAGGCGTCCATACGGCTGGCCGCGCCCGGGATTTCCACTTTTTCCAGCAGTTCGATGGCACGTTTGCGCGCTTGCTTGCCAGACATTTTCAGGTGCAGGCGCAGCACTTCTTCGATCTGGAAACCGACGGTGTAGCTCGGGTTCAGCGCGGTCATCGGGTCCTGGAAAACCATCGACAGGTCTTTGCCAACGATCTGCCGACGCTGACGATTGCTCAGTTTGAGCATGTCCTTGCCGTCGAAGCTGAGTGAGTCGGCGGTGACGATGCCGGGATGCTCGATCAGACCCATCAGCGCCATCATGGTCACGGATTTACCCGAACCCGACTCGCCAACGATGGCCAGTACTTCGCCTTTGTCGACTTTCAGGTCGAGGCCGTCGACCACCGGCGTGGCGGTCTTGTCGCCGAAGCGGACGTTGAGATTCTTGATTTCTAGCAGTGACATTTGAATCTCCTCAGGCGGCGTTCTTGAGTTTCGGGTCCAGCGCATCGCGCAGGCCGTCGCCCATCAAGTTGATTGCCAGCACGCTGAGCAAAATGGTCAGACCAGGCAGACTTACCACCCACCAGGCGCGTTCGATGTAGTCGCGGGCCGAGGCCAGCATGGTGCCCCACTCAGGGGTTGGCGGTTGTACGCCGAGACCGAGGAAGCCCAGTGCGGCGGCATCGAGAATTGCCGAGGAGAAGCTCAGGGTCGCCTGCACGATCAGCGGCGCCATGCAGTTGGGCAGCACGGTGATGAACATCAGACGCGGCAGACCGGCACCGGCCAGACGCGCGGCGGTGACGTAGTCGCGGTTCAATTCGCCCATCACGGCAGCACGGGTCAGACGCACGTAGGACGGCAGGGAAACCACGGCAATCGCGATCACGGTGTTGATCAGGCCAGGGCCGAGGATGGCGACGATCGCCACAGCCAGCAGCAGCGACGGCAGGGCCAGCATGATGTCCATCAGACGCATGATGGTCGGGCCGACCACTTTCGGGAAGAAACCGGCGAACAGACCCAGCAGGATCCCCGGAATCAGCGACATCACCACCGACGACAAACCGATCAGCAGCGACAGGCGCGAGCCCTGGATCAGACGCGACAGCAGGTCACGGCCAAGTTCGTCGGTGCCGAGCAGGAACTGCATCTGCCCGCCTTCGAGCCACGCCGGCGGCGTCAGCAGGAAGTCACGGTATTGCTCGCTCGGGTTATGCGGCGCGACCCACGGCGCGAAAATCGCGCAGAAGATGATCAGCAGCATGAACAGCAGGCCGGCAACCGCGCCCTTGTTTTTCGAGAACGCTTGCCAGAATTCTTTGTACGGCGATGGGTACAGCAGGCTTTGATCCACGGCGGACGTGGCGGTGGCTACTGAGGATGTTGGAGTGCTCATGGTATGGACCTCAGCGCTGATGACGGATGCGTGGGTTGGCAAAGCCGTAGAGGATATCCACCACGAAGTTGACCAGAATCACCAGGCAGGCGATTAACAGGATGCCGTTTTGCACCACCGGATAGTCCCGGGCGCCGATGGCTTCGATCAGCCATTTGCCGATGCCGGGCCAGGAGAAAATGGTTTCGGTCAGGACCGCACCGGCCAGCAACGTGCCGACTTGCAGGCCGACCACGGTCAGCACCGGAATCAGCGCGTTGCGCAGACCATGCACGAACACCACGCGCGACGGCGACAGGCCTTTGGCCTTGGCGGTGCGGATGTAGTCTTCGCGCAGCACTTCGAGCATCGACGAACGGGTCATCCGCGCGATCACCGCCAGCGGAATGGTGCCGAGTACGATGGCTGGCAGGATCAGGTGATGCAGGGCGTCGAAGAACGCGCCGACGTCATCGGCCAGCAGCGTGTCGATCAGCATGAAGCCGGTTTTCGGCTCGATGTCATACAGCAGGTCGATGCGCCCCGAAACCGGCGTCCAGCCCAGGCTCACCGAGAAGAACATGATCAGGATCAGGCCCCACCAGAAGATCGGCATCGAGTAGCCCGCGAGGGAGATGCCCATCACCCCGTGGTCGAACAGCGATCCTCGTTTGAGTGCCGCGATCACCCCGGCCAAGAGCCCGAGGATGCCAGCGAACAGCAGGGCGGCCATGGACAGTTCCAGGGTCGCCGGGAAAAGAGAGGTGAACTCGGTCCACACACTTTCACGGGTACGCAACGACTCACCGAGATCGCCCTGGGCCAGTTTGCCGATGTAGTCCAGATACTGGGCATACAGCGGCTTGTTCAGCCCCAGGCGTTCCATTGCCTGAGCGTGCATTTCGGGGTCGACCCGACGTTCGCCCATCATCACTTCCACGGGGTCGCCCGGAATCATGCGAATCAACGCGAAAGTCAGCAAGGTGATGCCGAAAAACGTGGGGATCAACAACCCCAGTCGGCGGGCAATAAAACTAAACATCTTGTGTGGTACCTCATCAGCCGGTTAGGCGTGTCCGGCGTCCCTCAGGTCAGGGACGCCGGGCGTTTCTTATCTACTTCACCTGGGTGGTGGCGAAGTTATTAGTGGTGAGAGGGCTGATGTGGTAGCCCTCTACATTTTTGCGCATTGCAGTGAACATCCGAGTATGGGCCATGCTGATCCATGGCTGGTCCTGATTAAACAGCACTTGAGCCTGTTCGTAGAGCGCGGCGCGTTCGGCCGGATCTACTTTAGCCCGTGCTTCATCCAGCAGTGCCTGGAATTTCTCGTTGCACCAGCGTGCGTAGTTTTCGCCGTTCTTGGCGGCCTCGCAACTGAGCATAGGCGTCAGGAAGTTATCCGGGTCGCCGTTGTCGCCCGCCCATCCGGCCGAGACCATGTCATGCTCGCCGGCCTTGGCGCGCTTGAGCATCTCGCCCCATTCCATGACGCGGATGTCGATCTTGATCCCGACTTTCGCCAGGTCAGCCTGCATCATTTGTGCGCCGAGCATCGGATTGGGGTTGGTCGGACCGCCGCCGTTACGGGTGAACAGGGTAAACGTGGTGCCTTCCGGAACCCCGGCTTCCTTGAGCAGCTTGCGCGCTGCATCGAGGTCGCGTGGCGGGTTCTTCAGGTCATGGTTGTAGCCGAGCAGGGTCGGCGGGTACGGGTTGACCGCCACCGACGCGTTGCCCTTGCCGAACAGCGCGTTGACGTAGGCTTCCTTGTCGAACGCGATGTCGATGGCTTTGCGCACACGCACATCGCTCATGTACTTGTGCTGAGTGTTCATCGCGACGTACGAAACGGTCATCGCGTCGAGCTCGTCGACTTTCAGGTTGCTGTCTTTCTTGATGCTCGGGATGTCATCCGGTTTCGGATACAGCGCAACCTGACATTCGTTGGCCTTGAGCTTCTGCAGACGCACGTTGTTGTCGGTGGCGATCGCCAGGATCAACGCGTCGGCCGGTGGCTTGCCACGGAAATAATCCGGGTTGGCCTTGAAGCGTACCTGGGCATCCTTGGCGTAGCGCTGGAAGATGAACGGACCGGTGCCGATCGGCTTGTTGTTGAGGTCGCCGGCCTTGTTGGCCTTGAGCAACTGGTCGGCGTATTCGGCCGGGTAGATCGACGAGAACGCCATGGCGAGGTCGGCGAGGAACGGCGCTTCGCGGCGGGTCAGGGTGAACTTGACCGTGTTGTCGTCGATTTTCTCGACGCTTTTCAGCAGTTCCTTGAAGCCCATGCTCTCAAAGTACGGGAAGCCCACGCTCGACAGTTTGTGCCACGGGTGATTCGGGTCCAGCTGGCGCTGGAAGCTCCAGACCACGTCGTCGGCGTTCATGTCACGGGTCGGCTTGAAATATTCGGTGGTGTGAAACTTGACGCCTTTGCGCAGGTGGAACGTGTAGCTCAGGCCGTCTTCACTGATGTCCCAGGACTCGGCAAGTGCCGGGATCACTTCAGTGGTGCCGGGCTTGAAATCGGCGAGCCGGTTGAAGATGGTTTCGGCCACAGCGTCCGCCGTGACTGCAGTTGTGTACTGGACCATATCGAAGCCTTCCGGGCTGGCTTCGGTGCAGACCACCAAGGGTTTGGCCGAGGCGCCGACAGCGACACTCAGCAACGCAGCCGCGATGGCCGCACGTAGGGGAAGCATTTTCATCGATAACCCTCTGCAATCGGTTGAAGACAGAAAACCGAACGGCCGACTCATCATGAGTCAGCCGCCGGTTGCGTTTTTACAGAATGTTGAACGGGATGGTGGTCACGAGACGGAACTCGTTGATGCTGCCGTCAGCCTGGTTTTCGCTGGCACGGTGCGCGGTGTAGGTGCCGCGAATCGTCGTGGCTTTGAGCGGGCCGCTTTGTACTGCATAGGCTGCACCGACGCCGTATTCATAGTGGTGTTCGCCGTCCATCGCCTGCACGCCATCGTAGCCGCCACCCTTGTAGTGAGTGCCGTCGATGCCCCAGCCGCGTGCCTGGTAGATGTTGAATTTCAGGCCAGGCACGCCGTATTCGGCCATGTTGATGCCGTAGGAAACCTGGAAGGATTTCTCGTTCGGGCCGTTGAAGTCCGAGAGCAGGGAGTTGGCCAGGTAGATACCGTTGGTTTCGTGCAGGTAGTCGAAGTACTCGTTACCGTTCACTTCCTGATAGGAGAAGGTCACGGTGTGCGCCTGATGCGTCAGGCCGAACGACAGCGAGTAGGTGTCGTTATCGATGTCACCGAGCAGTTTTTTGCCTTCGTCGACGGTCTTGTAGTAGTTCAGGCCGGTGGTCAGGCTCAGCACCGAGCTGTCGCCCAGCACGTGGGTGGCGCCGAAGTAGTACTGGTTCCACAGGTCTTCGGCCTGGGTGCCCCACAGGCTGGTGGTCAGGCTGGCGAACGGCTGGTAAGAGATACCGGCGGTGTTGACGTGATCGGCTTCGGCGTTGATGTCACCGTATTCCGAGCGGAATTTGCTCAGGCTTTCTTCGGTACGTGGCGAAACGCGGTCGAAGGTGGCGACGTCGAACGCCAGGTTGTTCAGCTCTTCGCTGTGGATCGCGATACCTTCGAAGCTCGATGGCAGCGGACGGTTACCGATCACATCGACTTGCGGGCTGCTGAAGTTCATGCGACCGGCGGTCAGGGTGGTGTTGGAGATGCGCGCCTTGACGTTGGCCAGGCCCAGCTTGCTCCACTGACCTACCGCGTCACCGCCTTCACGGGTCAGGGTACGGTTGTTGCCCGCGCCTGGGCGGGTGCCCGGAGCGCCGCCGTTGTTCGCAGCGAGGTTCTCGCGGTCGCGCTCAAGGGCGATTGCGTTGTAGGCAGCCACTTCGGTGCTGAAGCCGACAGTACCTTCGGTGAAGCCCGAGTTGTACTTGATGATCGTGCCTTGCACCCAGTTGATCCGGCGATCGGTTTCGGTCGACTGGCCGTTCTTGCGGTAAGCGAACTTGCCGCCACGCTTGAGTTGTTCGTTGGCGTACCAGTTACGGGTCGAACCGCTGATCGATTGCCCTTCGAGGAAGCCGGTGGCTTCGGCCTGGGCGCTCTTCTCGTTGACGGTAACCGGGGTAAACGCCTGGCTCTGGGTTTCCGCATAAGCCGTGGCGGTGATGCTGCTGATGGCCAAGGCCAGTATCGCGGTGCTGCTCAGTTTCATGGGTGAAGCTCCTTTACTTTCTTTTTATCCCGGCTTTTTTTGGTATGCCGGTTATTGGTTTAGAACTCGTTCACACATCGCAAACGTTTGCAAAAGCCCGGATTGGCGAATTTCGGCAAAGCGCTTGCGTGAGGGGAGTAGACGGCTCCCCTCAGCATTGCGGCTAATCGGTTGGTTTAATCGATACTGACACCCGAGAACACATTGCGGCCGAACGGGCTGACTTTGAACCCTTCGACCCTGGTGCTTAACGGCTGGTTGACCGTCGAGTGGGCGACAGGCGTGATCGGCACTTGCTGTTTAAGCAATTGCTGGGCCTGTTTATAAAGCTCGGTGCGCTGGTCACGATCGGTGACGACTTTGGCCTGTTTGATCAGCTTGTCGTACGCCGGATCGCACCACATGGAGTAGTTGTTGCCGCCGATCGCGTCGCAGCTGTACAGCGTGCCCAGCCAGTTGTCCGGATCCCCATTGTCACCGGTCCAGCCGATCAGGCTGATGTCATGCTCGCCATTCTTGGTGCGCTTGATGTACTCGCCCCATTCGTAGCTGACGATCTTCACTTTCAGACCGATCTTGGCCCAGTCGGACTGGAGCATTTCGGCCATCAGTTTGGCGTTCGGGTTGTACGGGCGCTGCACCGGCATCGCCCACAGGGTGATCTCGGTGCCTTCTTTCACACCGGCAGCCTTGAGCAGCTCTTTGGCTTTTTCCGGGTTGTAGGCGGCGTCCTTGATAGTGTCGTCGTAGGACCACTGGGTAGGCGGCATGGCGTTGACGGCCAGTTGGCCGGCGCCCTGATAAACAGCGTTGAGAATCCCCTGTTTATTCACCGCCATGTCCAGCGCCTGACGCACTTCCAGTTGATCGAACGGCTTGTGGCGCACGTTGTAGGCGATGTAGCCGAGGTTGAAGCCAGGCTTGGTAATCAGTTGCAGCTTCGGATCGGTTTTCAGCGCTTCAACGTCGGCAGGGCGCGGGTGCAGGGTGATCTGGCACTCGTTGGCCTTGAGTTTCTGCACGCGGACCGAGGCGTCGGTGTTGATCGCGAAAATCAGGTTCTTCAGTTTGACCCGGCTCGGATCCCAGTACTGCGGGTTGCCGGTGTAGCGGATGTTCGAGTCTTTCTGGTAGCTCTTGAACACGAACGGCCCGGTGCCGATCGGCTTCTGGTTGATGTCGCTCGGCTTGCCGTCGGCCAGCAACTTGTCGGCGTATTCGGCGGACAGAATCGAGGCGAAACTCATGGCGATGTTCTGGATGAACGCGGCGTCGACGCTGTTGAGCGTGAACTCCACGGTCAGCGGCCCGGTCTTTTCGACCTTGGCGATGTTCTTGTTCAGGCTCATCCCGTTGAAGTACGGGAACTCGGTGGGGTAGGCCTTGCGGAACGGCTGTTGCGCGTCGAGCATGCGATTGAACGTGAACAACACGTCGTCGGCGTTGAAATCGCGGCTCGGCTTGAAGTAAGGGGTTGTATGAAATTTCACGCCTTCACGCAGGTGAAAGGTGTATTTCAGGCCATCTTCGGAAATGTCCCATTGGGTCGCCAGACCCGGTACGACGTTGGTCGCGCCCTTTTCGAACTCGACCAGACGGTTGTACAGCGGCTCGGCGGCGTCGTTGTCAGTGGCCGTCGTGTATTGCGCGGTATCGAAACCCGCCGGACTGCCTTCCGAGCAAAACACCAGGCTGTCGCTGGCGGCGTAGCTTGCAGACGTGGCGGCCAACAGGCCGGCGCCCAACAGTGCGGAAAAAACCAAGGTATGGCGCATGACGCTCCCTCTTTTTTAGTGTTGTGCAATGCGCCTCGGTCCCGATCCCGGGACTTTTTGGCCGCATTGAGCTCAATCCAATACGTACGGCAAAACCGGTGGCCCACGCAGACACTGGTCAGTACGCGACGGTAGGCACCGTGCTGCTGGCAGTAAATACGTAATTGCCTTAATGCTCGTAGGAAAAGTCGACGCGCCTATACCGAAGCAATCATCTGCGGCGGATTTGGGTGTAGGCCTTTTCCTTTTTTCCCGGTAGATAAAGCAACGGCGACGTCAGAAACGCCGCCGCTGCAATGTCTTACTTGCTGACGCTGACGCCGTAGAAGGAATTCAGGCCAAATGGGCTGATCTTGAAATCCTGCACGTTGGCGCGCATGGGTTGATACACCGTCGAGTGAGCGATAGGTGTCATTGGGACTGCATCTTTAAGGACGTGTTGCGCCTGTTTGTACAGCTCGGTGCGCTTGCCCTGGTCGGTGGTACGTTTGGCTTCTTTCACCAGTCCGTCGAACTTCTTGTCGCACCACTTGGAGAAGTTGTTGCCGCTCAGCGAGTCGCAGCCAAACAGCACGTTGAGCCAGTTGTCCGGATCACCATTGTCACCGCTCCAGCCAATGATCATGGCCTGGTTCTCGCCACCTTTGGAACGCTTGATGTACTCGCCCCATTCGTAGCTGGTGATCTTCACTTTCAAGCCGATCTTGGCCCAGTCGGACTGGAGCATCTCAGCCATCAGTTTGGCGTTAGGGTTGTACGGACGCTGAACCGGCATCGCCCACAGAACGATTTCGGTACCTTCCTTGACGCCGGCTTCCTTGAGCAGCTGCTTGGCTTTCTCAGGATCGTACTTGGTGTCTTTGATGGTGGTGTCGTAGGACCACTGGGTCGGCGGCATGGCGTTGACGGCCAGCTGGCCAGCGCCCTGGTAAACCGAATCGATGATCTGCGGCTTGTTCACGGCCATATCCAGCGCCTGGCGCACGCGCAGGTCAGCCAGCGGGTTGGCCTCGTTGCTGCCCTTGACCTTGTCCATCACGTTGTAGGCGATGTAGCCCAGGTTGAAGCCGGCCTGATCCGGCATCTTCAGCGACTTGTCTTCTTTCAGCGCTTTCAGATCGGCCGGACGCGGGAACAGGGTGACCTGGCACTCGTTCTTTTTCAGCTTCTGGATACGCACCGACGGGTCGGTGGTGATGGCGAAGATCAGGTTGTCGATCTTCACGTCTTCAGGCTTCCAGTAATCCTTGTTGCCGGTGTAACGGATGTTCGAGTCTTTCTGGTAGCTCTTGAACACGAACGGGCCAGTGCCGATCGGCTTCTGGTTGATGTCGGCGGCTTTGCCATCCTTGAGCAGTTGGGCGGCATATTCGGCGGACTGTACCGAAGCGAAGCTCATGGCCAGGTTCTGGATGAACGCGGCGTCGACTTCTTTCAGCGTGAACTTGACGGTGTGGTCGTCGACTTTGTCGATCTTGGTGATGTTGGTGTCCATCCCCATGTCGGTGAAGTACGGGAATTCGGTCGGGTACGCCTTACGGAACGGGTCGTCCTTGTTGATCATGCGGTTGAACGTAAACAGCACGTCGTCGGCGTTGAATTCACGGGTCGGCTTGAAATACGGGGTGGTGTGGAACTTGACGCCTTCGCGCAGGTGGAAGGTGTAAGTCAGGCCATCGTCGGAAATGTCCCACTTGGTCGCCAGACCAGGAATCACGGCGGTGCCGCCGCGCTCGAACTGGGTCAGGCGGTTGAACATGGTTTCGGCTGAGGCGTCGAAGTCGGTTCCGGTGGTGTACTGGCCTGGATCAAAACCGGCCGGGCTCCCTTCGGAGCAGAACACCAGGTTAGTCGCAGCGGTGGCGAAAGGTGCGGAGGCTAACAAGCCTGCGCCGACTAGAAACGGAATGACCGCGTGTTTAAGCATGTTGGCCTCATGATTTGTTGTCATTTTTTAGTAGTGAGGTACGACCTCGTGAGTCGTGCCTGCGGATACTTATGCAGGGCCCATACCCAATGCAAGATCCAGAGCGGTCGGCGGCGTTAAACGGTGGCACGTACGTACCTTAATGTCGCATCCGTGTAACTTTTGACGCATTTGACCGTTTGCGGGTGGTTTTTAAGGTGCAAACCGAGCCCCAAAACGGTGCAGCAGTCATCTTCTGCGCGCCGCCTTGGGGCTGGGTGTTACTTATTTATACCCACGCCATAAAAAGGGGTTAGACCGAAAGGACTGATACGGAAGTCAGTGACCTCTTTGCGCAACGGCTGGAAGACCGTGGAGTTGGCGATCGGTGTGATCGGCACCTGCTGTTTAAGGATCAGTTGCGCCTGTTGATACAGTTTTACCCGTTGCGCTTTATGCGTGGCCACTTTGGCCTGCTGCACCAGTTTGTCGTAGGCGGGATCGCACCATTTCGCATAGTTGCTGCCTTTGACGGCCGCGCAGCTGTAAAGCACGCCGAGCCAGTTGTCCGGGTCGCCGTTGTCGCCGGTCCAGCCGTAGATCATGGCGTCATGTTCGCCATTCTTGGCGCGCTTGATGTACTCGCCCCATTCATAGCTGACGATGTTGGCCTTGATGCCGATCCTGTCCCAGTCCTGCTGGATCATCTGCGCCGACATTCGCGCATTCGGGTTCGAGGCACGCTGCACTGTCATCGCCCACAGGTTGATGGTTGTACCGGGTGCAACCCCGGCTTCCTTGAGTAGCGCCTTGGCTTTGACCGGGTCGTAAGGTGCGTCTTTTATGTTCGGATCGAACGACCATTGCGCGGGTGGCAAAGCGTTCTGCGCCAGTTGGCCGGCGCCCTGGTAAACCGCCTTGATGATTGCCGGTTTGTCGATGGCCATGTCCAGCGCCTGACGGACCTTGAGCTGATCAAGCGGCGGGTGGGTGGTGTTGTAGGCGAGGAAGCCAAGGTTGAAGCCGGCCTGTTTGAGCACGCGCAGGTTCGGGTCTTTTCCCATCACCTCGATATCGGCCGGGCGCGGGTAACCGCTGACCTGGCATTCACCGGCCTTGAGCTTCTGCAGGCGCACGGCGGCATCAGGTGTGATCGAGAAAATCAGGTTGTCGATTTTCACGTCTTCGGGTTTCCAGTAGGCCTTGTTCGCGGCGTAGCGGATCTGGGAATCCTTCTGATAGCGCTTGAACACGAACGGACCGGTGCCGACCGGTTTCTGGTTGAGGTCGGCGGCTTTGCCGTCCTTCAACAGTTGTGCGGCGTATTCGGCCGATTGTACCGAGGCGAAGCTCATGGCGAGGTTCTGTACGAAGGCTGCATCAACGTTGTTGAGGTTGAAGCGCACGGTGTGGTCGTCGAGTTTTTCCACCGATTGGATCGTGGTGTTCAGGCCCATGTCGGTGAAGTAGGGGGATTCGGCGGGGTAGGCCTTGCGGAAAGCGTTGTCCGGGTCGAGCAGGCGCTGGAAGGTGAACAGGACGTCGTCGGCGTTGAAGTCGCGGGTCGGGGTGAAGTAGTCGGTGGTGTGGAATTTCACCCCTTCGCGCAGGTGGAAGGTGTAGTGCAGGCCGTCGCTGGAGACGTCCCATTTGGTCGCCAGGCCAGGCTCGATGTCAGTACCGCCGCGCTGAAATTGGGTGAGGCGGTTGAAGACGGTTTCGGCGGAGGCGTCGAAGTCGGTGCCGCTGGTGTATTGGCTCGGGTCGAAGCCGGCGGGGCTGGCTTCGGAGCAGTAGACGAGGGTTGTGGCGGCGTTGGCGATCGGTGCGGTGGCGGCAAGGGCCAGGGAGATCAAGAGCGGTTTGAGGGTGGATCTTGGCATGGAGTCCCCGGGGAATTGGCGGTGGTGGTGGATTGAGATTAGCGGGGATTCGGGAGCGTCCGGAAATATCGTTTTTCTCGTGGGAGTGTCTATCTCGGTATATGTGGCTGTGTTTTGGGTGCATATCCGTTGCTTAGGGTGCTGCGGCTGGCGGTTTCGCCTGACGGCGACTTACTTTTTTACAAGCGCCAAAAAAAGTAAGCAAAATCGCTAGCTCCCACCCCCGGATCAATCCCGCCGCTCAGCCTTCCGACGTCGCCAGTGGATCAAGATCCAGAGCTGGCGAGCTGACACTCGGCCTATTGAGTGGTGAAAAGCGTGGGGGGCCGGCTTTTGATTTGTGTTGTTGCTGCCCCTCACCCCAGCCCTCTCCCGAGGGAGAGGGGGCCGATTTGGGTGGTGTTCAAAACCTGCATTCGACTCGGTACCTCACGTCGGCGTAGCTCTCGCAATCACCTCGGTCAGTCCCCTCTCCCTCCGGGAGAGGGCTAGGGTGAGGGGCTTTTGATCTTCTGCATATTTGCATTCAGCTCGGTATTCCACGTCGGCGCAGGTCTGCCAAACACCTCGGTCAGTCCCCTCTTCCTCCGGGAGAGGGCTAGGGTGAGGGGCTTTTGATCTGTTTCATAGTCTGAGTTCAGCTCGGTATTCCACGTCGGCGCAGGTCTGCCAAACACCTCGGTCAGTCCCCTCTTCCTCCGGGAGAGGGCTAGGGTGAGGGGCTTTTGATCTGTTTCATAGTCTTAGTTCAGCTCGGTATTCCACGTCGGTGCAGGTCTGCCAAACACCTTGGTCAGTCCCCTCTTCCTCCGGGAGAGGGCTAGGGTGAGGGGCTTTTGATCTGTTTCATAGTCTTAGTTCAGCTCGGTATTCCACGTCGGTGCAGGTCTGCCAAACACCTTGGTCAGTCCCCTCTCCCTCTGGGAGAGGGTTAGGGTGAGGGTTTGCTTTTGGCTGTTTAAATTCGATGCCAAATAACCAGAACCTTCCCACAAGGTCTTCAGGTTGTCCGTCGGACGTCCGCTCTCTAGTCTGGGGCGTCGCTGGTTGTTCAGCGATCGGGTGTGAGAACCCGACATTCATAGTCATTCAGTCCCCAGATCCGCATAATTGCCGCCAGCAAGTCTGCTGCCTGCAAAGTGCGTTATGGCGGCTCTGTGCGGGCGGACTTATGTCCGGCCGGGTGCCTATGACCGGTTTTCTCACCCCGCACAAAGCTGCCACCTCTTCGCCGTGTGAGAAACGGCATCGAGATGGCTCAACCTCATAGGTGAAGCGTATGACCAAGCCAGTCCCCGACCCACCCGAAGAAACCCCAACCCCCCTCGAAGCCGCGCTGCGCGCCGACGATCTCGCAAA
Organism: Pseudomonas sp. FR229a; assembly: GCF_030209115.1. Taxonomy (NCBI): domain Bacteria; kingdom Pseudomonadati; phylum Pseudomonadota; class Gammaproteobacteria; order Pseudomonadales; family Pseudomonadaceae; genus Pseudomonas; species Pseudomonas sp. FR229a. The sequence goes on from NZ_JARVSP010000044.1 coordinate 32,528, forward strand.
AAACCGCGAAGCCATCAAGCGTGCCCTCGATTTCTATCTCTGCCCGGCACCCAGCAAACCCCATCCACCCAGCACGATGTTTCTGGTCCAGCCCGACATCGACACCGAAAGTCTGCTGGCTCATGCCTGTGAATCCCTCGCGTCAGCCAACACGCTGGCCAGCGATTTCGCCGATCAGCTCGGCCGTCCGCAGCGCAATACGGCGCTGGCGATTCAGCAGATCATCATGCTGGCGGAGCTGGCGGTGAATCGGGCGCTGGATCGGGTGGATCCGCACGCTTGAGACCGCGTCATCGTTCTTCGCGAGCAGGCTCGCTTGTATGGTTAGACTTGAAGGGGTGGTGGGACGAACAGTTCGCATCTGACTGCT